>NZ_JAMYVB010000018.1:0-139231 GCF_040323635.1 Mesorhizobium sp. M0037
ATTGCTGGTTGGGCGTGTCTGTATTTTGGGGGGGGTCGCTATTGGTGTGGGGGCTACCGTCCCCCCCCCCGCGGCGCCGGCGCGCCCCCCACCTCTCCCCCGATCGACGGGGTAGAGGAAGGACGCGAACTTCATTCAGGCAGGCTGCCTTCCTCTCCCTCCGGAGGGGGGAGAGGTGGCGCTGCGAAGCAGCGACGGAGTGGGGGAACCACCTGGCAACCGTCTCGCCCCGTTGCCGGGCAGAAGGAAGGCAGCTACGCATGACGCGCCCAGCCATCTCCAAAAAGTCATCCTGGCCTCGCTGGGCTCGCCGCGGCCTGATGGAAAACATCGCCACGACGCTGATCGCCATTGGATTCCTGATGCTGTTCCAGCCCTTCGCGCTGGCGCTCTACACCTACTCCTTCATCACCATGCTCGCCGGCACAGTGATGTTCATCATCGTCTCGAAATTCCCGGAATAATCATGGCCGAAATCCGCGTCCAACATTTGAGAAAGGCCTTCGGCGATTTCGTCGCCGTGCAGGATTCCAGCTTCGTCGTCGAGGATGGCGAGTTCTTCGTCATGCTTGGCCCGTCGGGCTGCGGCAAGACGACGACGCTGCGCATGATCGCCGGGCTGGAACTGCCGACGGGCGGCCAGATCCTGCTCGGCGGCGAGGATGTCACCATGCGCCGGGCGCGCGAACGCGACATCGCCTTCGTCTTCCAGCTTTTCGCGCTCTATCCGCATATGAATGTGCGCAAGAACATCGGCTTCCCGCTTCTCGCGCAAGGAATGCCGTCGGCCGAAATCCGCCAACGGGTCGACGAGACGGCCAAGCTTTTGCGCATCGACCACCTGCTCAACAAATCGGTCTCAGGGCTTGCCGGCGGCGACCGCCAGCGGGTCGCGCTCGGCCGTGCCATCGTGCGGCGGCCAAAGTGTTTTCTGATGGACGAGCCGCTCGGCACGCTCGACACCGAATTCCGCGATCTGATGGTGCATGAGCTGCGCGAGCTGCACAACCGCATCCACGCCACCACCGTCTATGTCACGCACGACCAGATGGAAGCGATGTCGATGGCCGACAAGATCGCCGTCATGAACCATGGCGTCATCGAACAGTTCGGCAGCCCGCGCGAAATCTACGACCGCCCGGCAACCATGTTCGTCGCCGACTTCATCGGCTCGCCGCCGATGAATTTCCTGGGCTTCGGTGGCGGGCTGGCGAAGGGGGCGAAGGAAATCGTCGTCCAGGGCGCCAAGGTGGCGGTGCCGGAAGTGCGCGAGGAAATTGCGCCCGCCGACATGGCACTCGGCATCCGTCCCGAGCACATCCGTTTCGACGATGCGTCGAAACTGCGCGGCACCATCTACGGCACCGAATATCTCGGCACGACGCAGATCGTGGCGGTGGAGACGGCGGACGGCATCATCAAGGCGCGGGTGCCGGCCGAAATCCGGCTCGCTGCCGGCGATCATGTCGGGCTGACGTTGAACAGCGCGCGGCTGTCGCTGTTCGACAAGGGCTCGGGTCGGGCGGTGCGCACCGCGATCCACGATACCGCCTCTCAAGGGAGAGCGCAGCATGGCTGACGTGCACATCAAGGGCGTGACCAAAAGCTTCGGCGACCATGTCGCCGTCGATGGCCTCGACCTTAACATCGCCGATGGCGAATTCGTCGTGCTGCTCGGCCCGACCGGCGCCGGCAAGACGACGACGCTGAGATTGATCGCCGGACTGGAGCGGCCGGATGGCGGCACGATCCATATTGGCGGCCACGATGCGACGACGCTGTCGCCGGCCGAGCGCGACACCGCCTTCGTGTTCCAGCAATATTCGCTCTACCCGCATCTGTCGGTCTACGACAACCTCGCCTTCCCGCTGCGTTCGCCAGCGCGGAAAGTACCGGAGGACCAGATTCGCCGCCGCGTCGAAGAGGTGGCGAAGATGGTGCGCATCCACCACAAGCTGAACAACCGCTCGACCAAGCTTTCGGGTGGCGAAATGCAGCGCGTCGCCATTGGGCGCGCGCTGGTGCGCAAGCCGTCGATCTATTTGATGGACGAGCCGCTGTCGTCGCTCGACGCCAAATTGCGCGCCGATCTCAGGCTCGAACTCAAGCGCATCCAAGCCGAGCTCGGCGCCACCATGCTCTATGTCACGCACGACCAGATCGAGGCGATGACCATGGCGGACCGCATCGGCATCCTCAACAATGGCGTGCTGGTGCAGATCGGCACGCCGCGCACCATCTATTCGGAGCCGGCCAACCTTCATGTCGCGGCCCGCCTCGGCCAGCCGGCGATCAACCTGCTGCCGGCCGGGCTGCTGCCTGATGGTGGGGCGCCGACCGGAACCAAGACCATCGGCGCGCGCACCGAGCATCTGTCGATCGAGAAAACCGCAAACGGCCATGCCGACGGCGTCGTCGACTGGGTCGAACATCTCGGGGACCAGAACCATCTGCATGTTACGGTCGGCCCAAAGAAACTGGTGACGCTCACCGACCCCGATACGGATCTGGCCGAGGGCGACAAAGTGGTGATCCGCTACCGCTCGCCGCTGTATTTCGGCGCCGACGGACAAAGGCTGATGTGAAGATTTCGGCGGTCTAGACGCCGGCTTCTGACTGACGATTGCGAATACGGGACGAACTCGATGAAGCACTTTTTCAACCGCAGGGAAACGATCGTCACCGAGGCGCTGGATGGCCTGTTGCGGACCATCGGTTCCGGCGATCTCGCGCGCCTCGACGGTTACCCCGAGATCAAGGTCGTGCTGCGCGCCGACTGGGACAAGGCGAAAGTTGCCGTCGTCTCCGGTGGCGGCGCCGGACACGAACCGTCCCATGCCGGCTTTGTGGGCAAGGGCATGCTGACGGCGGCGGTTTCGGGCGAGATCTTTGCCTCGCCCAGCGTCGAGGCGGTGCTGGCGGCCATCCGCGCGGTGACCGGCCCCGCCGGCTGCCTGCTGATCGTCAAGAACTACACCGGCGACCGGCTCAATTTCGGCCTGGCGGCCGAGAAAGCGCGCGCCGAAGGGTTTCGCGTCGAGATGGCGATCGTTGCCGACGACATCGCCCTGCCGGGTATCAACCAGCCGCGCGGCGTCGCCGGCACCTTGTTCGTGCACAAGATCGCCGGCCATCTGGCGGAGACCGGAAGCGACCTGTCAGCGATCGCGACAGCGGCTCGCGCGGTGGCAAAGGACATCATCTCGCTCGGCATGTCGCTGTCGTCCTGCTCTATCCCCGGCCAGCCACATGAAGAGCGGTTCGGCGAAAATGACGGCGAACTCGGCCTCGGCATCCATGGTGAGCCGGGCGTAGAGCGCATCGCAGTGCAAAGCGCCGACAAGCTTGTGGCGATCATGGCGGAGCGGCTTGCCGCGCGGCTTGACCCGAAAGCCAGCCATGCGCTGCTGATCAACAATCTCGGTTCGGTGCCGCCGCTCGAAATGTCGCTCATCGCCAATGCCGTGCTGGCCTCGCCGCTGGCCAAAACCGTCAAACTTGCGATCGGCCCCGGACCGCTGATGACGGCGCTCAACATGAACGGCTTTTCGCTGTCGCTGATCAAGCTCGACGCGGCGCGCGAGGCAGCCTTGCTGGCGCCTGTCGGCCCACATGCCTGGATGCCGGCCAAAACCGTCGTCGCGCCGGCTATCGTGCCTATGGCGAAAGCGGCTGGAAACAGCGCAGCCCAAAAGGCCAGTCAGGATCCCGGTACCAGGCGTTTGATCGTCACGGTCTGCGAACGGCTGATCGAGCTCGAAGAGACACTGAACGGGCTCGACGCCAAGGCGGGCGACGGCGATACCGGTTCGACGGTGGCGACCGGCGCGCGCAGCGTGCTGGAGAAGCTCGATACACTGCCGCTGGCCGACCCTGCCGCCACGCTCGCGGCTATAGGCGATAGTCTGGGCGTCGCAATGGGCGGCTCCTCAGGCGTCTTGCTGTCGATCTTCTTCACGGCAGCGGCTCAGGCTTCGAACGGCGGAGCAACCCTGTCCAAGGCGCTGCTTGCCGGGCTTGACCGCATGACTTTTTACGGTGGCGCCAAGGTCGGCGACCGCACCATGGTCGATGCCTTGGAGCCGGCGCTGAAGGCGCTCGATGCCAAGGGGCTGGATGCCGCGGCTACAGCGGCACGGCACGGCGCCGAGGCGACCGCTGCCATGGAGAAGGCGAAGGCCGGACGCTCCGCCTATGTTGGCACCAAATTGCAGGGCGTAGTCGACCCTGGCGCCCATGCCGTGGCCGAAGTGTTCGCGGCCGCCGCCGCGCTGCATGCAACGGCCTGACGGCATGCTTCGATTGTCGAATGAAAACTCTTGCGATACTGCCGGCAGGATCGAAACCGGGAATCTGGACATGGCAGCGTTCGACCTTGCCAGGCTGATCACCGCCGCCGCGGACACGATCGCCGCTCACTCGGAAGAGTTGACCGCGCTCGACCAGGCGATCGGCGATGGTGACCATGGGCTGAACATGAAGCGCGGCTTCGAGGCTATGCGCGCCGATGCCGGGGCGTTCGCTGCAAAGCCGCTGCCCGAGGCGCTGAAGGCGATCGGCACCAAGCTGGTGATGACGGTTGGCGGTGCGTCCGGGCCGCTGTTCGGTACATTGTTCCTGGCGCTGGGCAAGGAGATTTCAGGAGAGCCGGATCGCCCCAAGCTGACGGCTGCTTTCGGCAAGGCAATCGAGGCGGTGGCCGCTAGAGGCAAATCCCAGGTTGGTCAAAAGACCATGCTCGATGTGCTGCAACCCGTGCATGACGCATTGGTCAAAGGAAAGACGGCCATGGAAATCGCAGATGTCGCCGACGCGGCTGCCGAAGCGACCGTGCCGATGAAGGCAACACGCGGTCGCGCTTCATTCCTCGGCGACCGTTCTATCGGCCACATGGATGCCGGCGGACGCTCGGTCGCGCTGCTGGTGCGGACCGTCGCCGAAACCGTCGAGGTCGAAGCATGAGCAATGTCGGCATCGTCATCGTCTCGCATTCGCCGCTGGTTGCCGAAGGCACGGCCGACATGGTGCGGCAGATGGTGGGCGACGAAGTGCCGCTTGCATGGTGCGGCGGAAACGGCCATGGCGGGCTCGGCACCAGCGTCGAAGCGATCATGGGCGCCATCGACAAGGCGTGGTCGGAGGCGGGCGTCGCCATACTGGTCGATCTCGGCGGCGCCGAGACCAATTCGGAAATGGCGGTGGAAATGATCGGCGAGCCGCGGGCGCAGAAGATCGTCGTCTGCAACGCGCCGATCGTCGAAGGCGCGGTGATGGCTGCGACGGAGGCGTCCGGCGGGGCCTCACTGAAGGAAGTGGTGGCGACGGCGCATGAATTGTCGCCGTCGTGAGCGAACGGGAATTTTGAGCGCATGTCCGCATTTGCCGAGGCCGCCGTCCTGATCACCCACGAGGTAGGTCTGCACGCGCGCCCTTCGGTGAAGTTCACCAAGCTTGCCAAGAGCTTTGCCGCCGAGGTGGAGATTGCGCTTGCCGCCAACGGCCCATGGTTCGACGCCAAGAGCATCGTCAAGGTGATGGCGGCCAGGGCGCCGAAAGGCACCATGCTGCACATCCGGGCCACAGGCGACGGCGCCGATGATGCCGTGAGAGCGCTGGCCGAGCTGGTGCGACGCGGTTTCGACGAGGATGCGGGCCATGCCCGAACCGCTTAGGCTGCAAGGCATTTCGGCGTCGGCCGGCTATGCCGAGGGGCCGTTGTTCAACCTCGACAACGGCACCGCGCACTACACGGGCAAGGCGAGCGCCGCGGACGAGAAGGCCGCATTGGAAGCAGCTATCGCCAGCGCGACGGACCGGCTCGCGACCCTGATCGAAACCGCCGATGACGAGGCCGCCGGAATTCTCGAATTCCAGCTCGCCATGCTTGGGGACGAGGCACTGACCGGCCCGGCTTTTGCCGCGATCGCGTCCGGCATGCCGGCTGACATGGCCTGGCGACAGGCGCTGGACGCCGAGATCTCCGGCTACGAAACGTCAGACCAGGACTATTTCCGGGCTCGCGCCGCCGATATCAGCGATATCCGCGACCGCGTGCTGCGCGCCCTTACCGAGGAGCAGGAGAGGGCTCCACCAGCGGGCGCCATTCTCTATGGCGAGGACATCGCGCCGACGCGCTTTCTCGAGACCGACTGGAGCACCGGCGGCGGCATCGCGCTGAGGGCCGGCAGCGCCGCCAGCCACGTCGCCATGCTGGCGCGCTCGCGCGGTGTGCCGATGGTGGTGGGGCTTGGCGCTTCGCCGGCTAATCCCGTCGGTCTGGCTCTGCTCGATGCGGAGCATGGCGGTATCGTGGTTTCGCCGACGACGACCGAGATCGAAGCGTTCCACCGGTCCTCGTCCTCGTTTGTGGCACATCTAGACACGGCCGGAGCCTATCTCGCGAAACCGGCGGTAACCCGGGCCGGCACGACGGTGCGCGTGCAGGTCAACATCGCCGATCCGTCCGAGGTCGATGGCATCGACATCTCGACCTGTGATGGCGTCGGGCTGATGCGCACCGAATTCCTGTTCGGCAAGGCGCCGCCGGACGAGGAGACGCAATACCAGGCCTATCGCAAGGTGCTGGAATGGGCAGGCGACAAGCCGGTGACCATCCGCACCGTCGATGCCGGCGGCGACAAGCCGGTGCCGGGCTTCACCGTCGAGGAGAGCAACCCGTTCCTCGGCCTGCGCGGCATCAGGCTGTCGCTGGCAAGGCCGGAGGTGTTTCGCGTACAGATCAGGGCGCTGCTGCGCGCGGCGGTGCACGGCAATCTGAAGGTGATGTTTCCGATGATCGCCGTCGCGGAGGAGTACCAACGCGCCGCCGCTCTGTTCGTGGAGGAGCAGGCCGGGCTTGCCGCGCGCGGCGTAGCGTACAAAATGCCGCCGCTCGGGATCATGGTCGAGGTGCCGTCGGTGGCGATCGCGCCGGAAGCGTTCGCCGATGTCGCCTTCTTCTCGATCGGTTCGAACGATCTGACCCAATATGTTATGGCCGCCGCCCGCGACAACGCTGCCGTGGCACACCTCAATTCGGTGCGTCATCCTGCCGTGCTGCGGTTGATCGCGGGGGTGACCGCGTTCGGCCTGCGCGCGAAAATCCCAGTCAGCCTGTGCGGCGATGCCGGCGGCGATCCGGCATCGATCCCGGCACTGCTCGAGGCCGGCCTGCGGGATCTCTCGGTGGCTCCCGCCCAACTCGCCATGGCCAAGGCGGCCATCTCAGATGTTTCGGTCTAGGGTGACTGAGATGGCCGACAAGACACCAGAAGCCGGCTCCGAAGAGTCGATCCGCGCCTACAAGACGATCCTGTCGCAGGTCATCGACCAGCGTCCGTCGGGCATGCGCCAGCGCCTTGCCGATGCGCTTGGCAAGCACCGCAGCTTCGTCACCCAGATTTCCAGCGCGGCCTATTCGACCCCGATCCCATCAAAACATCTGCCGGCTATTTTTTCGGTCTGCCATTTCAGTCCGGCCGAGCGCGATCAGTTTCTGGCTGCCTATCATCTGGCGCATCCCGGCAAGATGTCGGTTGCGGCAGGCATGCGCAAGACCCGGCATGTCTCGCTGATCGTGCCCGATTTCGGCGACGACAAGCAGAACGCAGCGCTCGACAGGGCGATCAACGAATTCATCCAGAAGATCACCAGCATCACCGGCAGGAGTGGTGGCTGATCGTGTTGTGTCGGGAGGACACATGAAGAAGTTTATGAATTCCGTCGACACGGTGCTGACCGAAAGCCTCAACGGCTTCGTTGCAGCCCATGCCGACATCCTGGTGCTGGGCGAGGAGCACAAATTCATTCGCCGCAAGGTGCTGAAGCCGGGGAAAGTGGCGCTGATCTCGGGCGGCGGTTCCGGCCACGAGCCGTTGCATGCCGGCTTTGTCGGTCAGGGCATGTTGGACGCCGCCTGCCCCGGCCAGGTCTTCACCTCGCCAACGCCGGACCAGATACTGGCGGCGGCCGCCGCCGTCGATACCGGCGCCGGCTGCCTGTTCATCGTCAAGAACTATGAAGGCGACGTGATGAATTTCGACATGGCCGGCGAAATGGCCGACGGCGTCCTGCAGGTGGTGATCAATGATGACGTCGCCGTCGAGAATTCGTCCTTTACGACCGGCCGGCGCGGCGTCGCCGGCACGCTGGTGGTGGAGAAGATCGTCGGCGCCGCCGCCGAGCAAGGCATGGCGCTGGCGGATCTCAAGGCGCTCGGCGGTCGCATCAACAGCGCGACGCGTTCGATGGGCGTGGCGCTGACCAGTTGCACGGTGCCGGCGGCCGGCAGGCCGACCTTCGAGATTGGTGATGGCGAGATGGAATTCGGCGTCGGCATTCATGGCGAGCCCGGCCGGCGTCGCGACACGTTGAAAAGCGCCGATGCGATCGCCGAAGAGATTTGCGCCGCGATCCTGGGCGATCTCGGCGACAGGGCGAAAGGCCCGGCACTGTTGTTCATCAACGGCTTTGGCGGCACGCCGCTGATGGAGCTCTATCTGATGTACAACAGCGCCCGAAACATCTTCGAAAAACAGGGCGTGACGGTGACCCGCTCGCTGGTCGGGTCCTACGTGACATCGCTCGACATGGCCGGCTGCTCGATCACGCTGACCATGCTGGATGACGAGGCAACGTCAATGTGGGACGCGCCGGTGCAAACAGCCGCGCTGCGCTGGGGACTGTAACGGAGGGGCCTTGCCCATATCCCGAACAGGCGGCTTATGAACTTGCCTTAGCCTGCGGGACCGGACGGACCGTTACCCGCAGTCACGCCGACAGATTGCCCGCCTGCAGCGCGGCTTGCCTTGCGGCCGACCGCTCCGGCTTCATCCAAACCGAAGCCGTAGAAGTCTTATCGCGGTATCGGCAGCGACGGCCCGGCCACCACGCTGGACAACTTTCCTGCCTTGCGCAGCACGGGCGCTTCATACTTTTTCTTGGCCATTCCAAACACCCTTTTCAGTCCAGTGCAAAAGAATGGACCGAAACCGTGGAAAGTCAATTCATGAGCTGGTTCTGCCACCACACGCTGGCTTCATGCATGCTTTTCTGCAACATACGCTCCTCTGAGTTGGTTGTTTGACGCAATTCCGGACGGGAATTGCTGATGTGGGCGAACGCAATCCGGGTTTGATGCTGCCATCTCTTGCGCCTGCCGATGAAAAACTGCTGCTGACCTTCGCCGACCCGGAGGCGACGGTTGCCATTGGCCGTGACGTTGCTGCCGAAAGCTTGCTGGCACTGCTCGCCAATGCCGAGTTCCACGGCGTGCTGCCGATCATGCTGCGCAAGCTCAGCGAGATCGGCGACGCCCAACTGCCTGCGGACGCAGCCTTGCGGCAAAAGCTGTCGGAACTGCGTGATCGCTCGACGCTGGCGACCGGCCAATCGATGCTGCTGCAATATCATGGCGACCGCATCATGAAGGCATTGGCGGCGAAAAATGTTCCGGCCCGCATCGTCAAGGGTCCGGTCTTCGCACGCAAACTTTACCGCCACGCCGCTGACCGGCCGTTCACCGACATCGACATTCTGGTCAAGCCGGCCAGCATCATTGAAGCCAACACGGTGATTGCCGGATGCGGCTTCGAGCTCTGGAGCGGCGAGGCGCAGTCGCAGGATCTGCAGGAGTTCAAGTGGCTGGAGAAGGAGAATACCAGCCTGCTGATCGAACTGCACGGCAACCTGGTGCATGATTCCGGCATGCGGCGGCGGCTGTCGCTGGGCTTTCGCGAATTGCAGATCATCGACGGCAGCGAGGCCGACACGCCGGCCGCGCTGCTGACCATCGCCATTGTCCACGCCGCCGGCGGGCACAAGTTCCACCGGCTGCAGCTTTGCGTCGATGTGCTGCAGGGCGTGCGCGCGCTGCGGTCGCCCGCGGATGAAGACCGGCTTTTCGAGGCGGCGCGCATCAGCGGCATCGAGCTCGAACTGGCGACGGTTCTCAATGTGACGGGGCGGCTGTTTGATGCACCGCGCGCGATCGAACTGGCCGACCGCATCAAGCCCGACCTCTCGATATTTTTGGCCAAATGGCTGATCACCGGCGATACGCTGCTCGGCGTCAATTCCAGGGACAAGATGCATTCGCGCCTGCGCCGCGACGCCTTCCGCTGGATCCAGCGCCTCGCCAGGCCAAAGCCGCATTCTGCCTGAAGTGTGCTTTAGTCCCGCGCCGCCAGCGCCGAGCGGATCAGCGGGGCCGCCTCGGCCGGGTTCGCGCCGACTTCCAGGGTAAATGTCGGGACGGCTTTGACCAGCGTTGCGATGGTTGCCATGCGGCGCTTCTGCGCCGGCAAAAGGCCGGTCATGCCGGTCCTGACATTGTCGGTGGCAAGCGCCACCATGGCGTCTGTCCTGGTCATGGGCACGAGCCGGGTTTGCGCGTCCGCCGAGCGGGCGAGATGAAACAGTGCCGCAACCGGTCTGCCGACAGTTTCCTCGATGCGGATGATCTCGGCGAGACGTTCCAGCGAGACGGCCTGCTCGCCATTGGCGTCCCATTTGTCGCCAAGGCAAGGCGCCACGAAGGGCAGCATTGCCGCGGTGTGGCGGTGGACCTTCACCTTGCGCGGCAAGCCCCAGGCCGTGATGCCGCCACCGGCCAAAACCTTGAGGATCATGGCGTCATCCGAGCACAGGCCGAAACCTTGCGACGCCAGCGCCAGCGACGTCGTCGACTTGCCGGTGCCGCTCGGCGCATGGATCAGCACGAGCGCCTCGCGGCCGGGCAATGTCAGGCCGGCGGTGTGCAGCATGTGCTGGTCGCCGGCATCAAGTGCTGCATCCAGCACCATCATCAGCACCGTCCATTTGACCTTGGCATCGGGATGGACTCGTATCTCGGCCCAGCCTCCATCGGCATTGATCGAGACGGTCTGCAGGCCGGGAAAGACCAGATGAACGGTGCCGCCACCGTCGATCAGCCGGCAATGGCCGTCCTCCGGCACCTCGCCGTCGAAAGCGAGTTTTCCGGCAGGCGATTCCGGTAACTCCCGCGTCTCGACGATGTCGACGCGGAAATCGGGCTCGACCGGCCCGCTCACGCGCAACGTGCCGAGCAAGAGGTCGAAGCTCGGCCAGAGATCGGCCCGCGGGGCCGATATGCTGATGACCTGGCCCTGGAGATCATAGCAGAAGGTGGTCGCCGGACCGGTCAAGCAGCGTGCGCCTTTCCGGCATCGGCGTGATGGCGATAGATCTGCACCATGCCGGGGAGGCTGTCCGAGACCACCGGGCGGCCATCGAGACAGACCCAGCAATGGGCAGACATACGCGGCGCCTGCATCGACTTCGGATCGACGCCGAAGCGCAGATCCGGATCGAAGCCGGCAAAGCGCAGGAAGCGGTGGGCGAGCAGGCCCTCGCGCAGGCATCTGCGGTCGCGCATCAGCCAGGGGTGCCGGACGGTCCGGTTGACGGCAGCGACGATGTAGGCTGACGACAGGCCGCGATAAGGGGTGGGTGCGCTGAGCGGCGCCCATTTCAGCACCGATTCGAAGCTGCGGCGGCCGATCAGGGTCGGCATCAGCCGCGCGCTTGCCCATAAATGGACACGAAACAAAGCGCGCAGGAGAACGCCGTCCACCATCAGGGAGCCGGGTCGGCGAGAATGCCTTCGCTCACCAGTTCGGCGGCCAGCGCCGCCATGTCCTGGTCGAGCGTGCCCTTGTCGACCTCGAACTCGTCAGACAACAGGACGACGATCTGGTCAAGGCTGCGGGCGCCGTCCACCTTGTCGAGAAAGGCTTCGGTGGTGCCGTTGCAGGTGTAAAGCTGGCCGCTGCGCGCCAAGAGCACGACGGCGCCATCGCCGACATGCTGGACCGAGGCGTCGTCCGCCAGCCGCAGAACCATTTCAGAACCGATTTGGGCCATGGAGCCCCTCCACCATTTTCCTGGAGAGCAGATAGCGCGGCGATGCGGGTCTGTCCATTGCGCGGGCGAGAGGGAGAACAGGCCGGCCTGACCGTTCTGTGGCAATCCGGCAACGCCACCATCCTCACG
Organism: Mesorhizobium sp. M0037; assembly: GCF_040323635.1. Taxonomy (NCBI): domain Bacteria; kingdom Pseudomonadati; phylum Pseudomonadota; class Alphaproteobacteria; order Hyphomicrobiales; family Phyllobacteriaceae; genus Mesorhizobium; species Mesorhizobium sp. M0037. Next base: position 12,013 of record NZ_JAMYVB010000018.1, read on the forward strand.
ACACAGGCGACCGAAGCCTAATGGAGACATCCAATTTCAGATTGTGGTAACTTCCACATCATTCAGAGCCTGAGAACAGGGAAGCACCCCAGAAATCGTCGGTGATTGCAGCTGGTAATCACCGCCGCAAACCGTCAAGCCGGCTATCTCGCAGGGTCAAGGTCTTGCTTTTCTTACCTAAAGTAAGCTATGCAGTCGCGGGGTTTTGGGAGAGCATTGGGTATGCGTTACAATTGGGAGCGGGCGCCGACCGCGTTCGAACGTCATCGAAAAGCGTTGGCAGCCGCCATATTGATTGCGGGTGGCGTCGGGCTGATGCTGGCGGCCTTGCCGCTTTAAGAGCTGATATCCGACACGAACGCCCTGCTTTCTCCGGGCGCATGAGCTTTTTCTGCCTGCCACAAGGGGGGCCGCGGCTTAGCGTGCCTGGCCGGTTACGGCGATGAAGCGGCGGTCCCGTCCTTCGAAGCCCTGGCTGAAGCGCTGCACCAGCACGGCCAGTACCGCCGGCTTGTCGGGCGGGGCGTATTCGTAGGATTCCGACAGGCTGTAGGAGGTCGGGCAGTTGCGCGAGCCCGGCACGGCCTTGTCCTCGTGCAGCACCTTGAACGGCTTGCCGTCCTGCCCCTGCAGCGACAGGCGGAAGCCGCGCGCCTTGCCCGTCTTGTCCCCTTGAAGTGTCTTGTCGCCTTGAAGTGTCTTGTGCCCCTGAAGAGGCTGGTCGCCTTCCTTGGCGTCATCAAAGCTTGCCGAGCAATCCTCCTTGCTGTCGGCCAAAATCTCATCGAGCTGGATGGTCGAAATCTGTGTTTCGCCATAGAACGGCGACAGCCATTTCTGCGCGGCCTGCTCGAGGCGGGGGATGTCGTTGTACTCGACCGTGTCGTCCGGGAAGGTGAACCTGTCGGAGGCCGTGCGCGTGCCGCGCTCGGCGATGCCGTATTTGGCCAGGATTGGCGCGGCCTGCTTTGCGGCCTGCGCCCGTGCCTGCTCCACCGTCGTGGTCGCCTCTTCCGATTCATCGAGGACAAGGATCGGCTTGCCGCCGACGAACTCGTCTGTGCTTGTGTCGATGATGTCGATCTGCGACCAGCCGGAAAGGGCAGCGTCGACCTCGCCATATTGCTCGAAGGCGAAATATTTGCCGTCGGGGGAAAAGCCGATGATGCGCCGCGCGGCGGCATCGCCGGCCTGGGCGGCGGAAACGATCGTCAACAGCAGCGCTGCTCCAACGGCAGATCCAACCCCGTATCGTACCGTCATTGCGCGCCCTGCCCCGATTTCAAACCCGGCCATGGTGCCTGCAATTTATGGCCAAGGCGAGATCGGCCAAGCCCCAAATTTCGGGAAAGACATGGCATTTGGGGAAAGACGTGGCCGGGAAAACCCGCATAGGCTATTGCAACATAGAGAGTTTTCCCGAGGAGGGATGAATGGCGTCACGCTACCACGAGGTCTATGACGGCTGGAAACGCGACCCGGAACAATTCTGGGCCGCTGCCGCCGAGGCGATCGACTGGTATTCGCCGTGGACCAGCGTCTTCGATGCCAAGGCGGGCGTTTACGGGCGCTGGTTCAACGGCGCCACCTGCAACACCTGCTTCAACGCTCTCGATCGCCATGTCGCAGGCGGCCGCGCCGACCAGATCGCACTTATCTACGACAGCGCGATCACCGGCACGGTCAAGAAATTCACCTATGCCGAATTGAAGCGCGAAGTGGTAGCGCTGACTTCGGTGCTCAAGAACCGCGGCATTCGCAAAGGCGACCGCGTCATCATCTACATGCCGATGGTGGCCGAAGCGACGATCGCGATGCTTGCCTGTGCCCGCATCGGCGCGGTGCATTCGGTGGTGTTCGGCGGCTTTGCCTCGCACGAGCTCGCCACCCGCATCGACGACGCTAAGCCGAAGCTGGTCATCTCCGCGTCCTGCGGCCTGGAGCCTGGACGTGTCGTGGCCTACAAGCCGCTGCTCGACAAGGCGATCGAAATGTCCCGCCACAAGCCGGACGCCTGCCTGATCCTGCAGCGCGACCAGCTGCGCTGCGATCTGAGGGAGCATTACGATGTCGATTTTGCCGACGCCGTTGCCCGCGAGCGGGCGGCGGGCGCCAACGTCGATTGCGTTCCGGTACTGGCTACAGACCCGCTCTACATCATCTATACCTCCGGCACGACCGGCCAGCCGAAGGGCATCGTGCGCGACAATGGCGGCCACATGGTCGCGCTCAAATGGACGATGGAAAACGAGTTCGGCGTCAGACCGGGCGAAGTATTCTGGGCGGCCTCCGATGTCGGCTGGGTGGTCGGCCATTCCTACATCGTTTACGGACCGCTGCTGCATGGTGCGACAAGCGTGCTGTTCGAGGGCAAGCCGATCGGCACACCCGACGCCGGCACCTATTGGCGGGTGATCGCCGAACACGGCGTTGTCGCGCTGTTCACCGCGCCGACAGCCTTTCGCGCCATCAAGGGGCAGGACCCCAAGGGCGAATTCGTGCCGAAATACGATCTGTCGAAATTCCGCACTCTGTTCCTGGCCGGCGAACGCGCAGACCCGGAAACCATCAAATGGGCGGAGCAGAAACTCAACGTGCCGGTGGTCGATCATTGGTGGCAGACCGAGACCGGCTCGCCGATGACCATCAACCCGGCAGGCCTCGGCCTGCTGCCGGTGAAATACGGCTCGCCCGGCGTGCCGATGCCGGGCTACGACATTCGCGTGCTCGACGATGCCGGCCATGAAGTGCCGCGCGGCACGCTTGGCAATGTGGTGGTGAAACTGCCGCTGCCGGCCGGCTGCCTGCCGACGCTGTGGAATGCCGACGAGCGTTTCCGGCAGGCCTATCTCGAGGAGTTTCCCGGCTTCTACAAGACGGCCGATGCCGGCATGATCGACGAAGACGGCTACCTCTATGTCATGGCGCGCACAGACGACATCATCAATGTCGCCGGACACCGGCTGTCGACCGGGGCCATGGAGGAGGTGCTTTCAGCGCATTCCGATGTTGCCGAATGCGCCGTCATCGGCGTCGCTGACGCTATGAAGGGCCAGGTCCCGCTCGGCTTCGTCGTGCTCAATGCCGGTGTGTCGCGCGATACCGCTGCCATCGAACGCGAAGTGGTGGGGCTGGTGCGCGAACGGATCGGCCCGGTCGCCGCCTTCAAGACGGTGGTGACGATCAAGCGCCTGCCGAAGACGCGCTCCGGCAAGATCCTGCGCGGCACCATGCAGAAGATTGCCGACAAGGAAGAATGGACGATGCCGGCGACAATCGACGATCCCGCCATTCTTGACGAGATCACCGCGGCGCTCAAAGCCCGCGGCATCGGGGTCTGACGGCCCCAGTGGCGTTGTTTCAGCGGTCCAGACCTCCCCGGCCGGCGCCGCGCGAGCGCCTGGAAATGGATATGGACGACACCGTCGTCTACGCGATCGGCGACGTGCATGGCTGCTACAAGGAATTGCTGTCGCTGGAGCAGAAGATCCAGCTCGACGCGCTGCAATTTCGCGGCCGCAAGATTATCGTCATGCTCGGCGACTATATCGATCGCGGGCCGCAATCGGCGCGCGTGCTCGACCATCTCTTGGCGCTGCCGCCAACAGAGTTCCTGCGCGTCTGCTTGGCGGGAAACCACGAGGTGGCGATGCTGAACTATCTCGACGGCTATCTGTCGCGGGACCGCTGGCTGGCGGTCGGCGGCCGCGAGACGCTGTTTTCCTATGGCGTCGATCCGGCGCGGCTTGCCAGCCTCTATGCATCAAGCGACGCGGTCGACCGGCGCGTGAAGGAAGTCATCCCGGCCAGCCATATCGATTTCCTGCGCGGCCTGCCGGTCTTGCTCTGTTCGGATAAATTCGTCTTCGTCCATGCCGGTATCAGGCCGGGTATCGACCTGGTCGCACAGGATGAGCAGGATCTGCTCAACATCCGCGACGAGTTCTTCAACGCCGCCCATCTGCTCGACCGCTTTGTAGTGCATGGGCACACGCCGGTCGATATCCCCAGGCTTGACGGGCGAAGGCTCGGCATCGACACCGGCGCCTTTCAAAGCGGCCGGCTGACAGCGCTCAGGATCGCGGGTAAATTCGGCAAGCTGATCTTTTCCTGACCTGCCGTGCTTCTTCGTTTGAGCGTGATCCTTTCCGAAAACCGGATCCGCTTTTCCGGATCACGCTCCTTTTCAGGATCGCGCTCCGTTCAGGCGGCGGTCTTGGCCCGCACGTCCGATTTCTCCAGATAGTAGGTCGAATAGCGGTCGAAGAACTTTTCCGAGCCGCCGAGCGAGCCGTATTTCGGCAGCTTCTTCAGATCGACCTTGTTGAGCACGGCGCCGACGACCTTGCTTGCGACGTAGGGTTCCTGCTCCAGCAGCGAGCGCACCATGGCCCGCGGCGTGCGGCCCCATTCGGCAACTAGCACGAAGCCGTCGACCAGCGGCGCAAACGCCTTGGCGTCGACCACGGGGCCGAGCGGCGGCAGGTCGACGATGATGTACTCGAACGTCTCCTTGGCGTTGTCGATGAAGCGCCGCATGCCGGCCGACGACAGCAGCTCGCTGGTGTGCGAGAACTGGCCGCGCAGCACGGCCGGGATGATCGCCAGCTTGGTCTGGCGGTCGACCTTGCCGACCGACTGCCAGGTCTGGCCGTTGACCACGGCCTCCATCAGCCCCTGCTCGGCCTCCATGCCGAGGTTGCGGCTGAGACCAGGATTGCGCAGATCGGCGTCGATCAAAAGCGTCTTCGAGCCGTTGGCGGCCAGCAATCCGGCGAGATTGGCGGCGACCGTAGACTTGCCCTCCCCGGGCAGGACCGAGACCACGCCTATGACCCGGCTGCCCTGCCTTTCCATGACGACGTCGAAGGCGATCTTGGCGTTGCGCAGCGTTTCGGAGAACATCGATGCCGGTGCATCGACGCTGACCCGCATGCGCGCCCGTTTCTCGGCCGCCGACAATGTGTTGGCGGCTTTGGCATCCGTCGCACCGTCGTCGGCGTCCTTGCCGAGCCTGCCGCCGATCATCGGCAAATAGCCGAGGAATTTGAGGCCGACGCGATCGCGAATGTCCTCGCCGGTCCTGAAGAAGCGCTCGTTGAACTCATTCAGGCCACCAAAGCCGGCGCCAAGCAGCACCCCAAGCACCAGCGACAGCGCCAGCACCCTGGAGGTGCGCGGGCTTGAGGCGGAAAGCGGCGTTGAGGCATCCGAGATGATGCGGACCTTGCCGACCGGGAAGGATTGCTGCTGCGAGGCCTCCTCGTAGCGGCTAAGGAAGGTCTGGTAGAGCGTGGTCAGCGCCTGCGCCTGCTGGTCGAGCTCGCGCAGTTTGACCTGGCTCTGGTTGTCGATGGAGCTCTTGCCGGCCGCGTCGGCGATCTTCTGCCTCAGTGAGGTCTCGCGTGAAAGCGCGACTTCATATTCATTGCGATAGCTTTCGGTCAGCTGCTTCAACTCGCCGAAAATCTGGGTCGACAGGTCGGCCTTCTCCTTGGCCAGCGCCACCGCCTGCGGATGGTCGGCGCCGAAATTGGCCGTCACGTCCTGCAGCCGCTTGGCGACTGTGAGATAGCGGGTCTTGAGCGTTGCAATGACCGAGCTTGCCGGCTGATCGCTTGAGATGGCGGAATCGTTGAAGGCATTGTCCGAGCCGCTTTCGACGATGGTCTTGTATTGCTGGTAGCGGGCGCTGGCGCGCGCCGTATCGGCCTGCGCGACGATCAGTTGCGCGGTGAGATCGGCAATCTGTTTGTCGCTGATCAGCTGGCCGTCGCTGTTGGCGGCCAGACCATGTTCGGCCCTGAATTTCTCGACCGCCATAGCGGCCGCCTGTGAGTTCTGACGAAGCTCGGTCAGCCGGCCCTGCAGCCAGACCGCAGCGCGTTCGGTGGCGTCGAAGCTGGCGTTGAGCTGGTCGGCGAGATAGGCGTCGGCATAGGCCTTGGTGATGGCGGTGGCGAGCGCCGGATTGGTCGACTGGTAACCGATGGCGAGCACATAGGAGCGGCCGTTGCGCTGCGCCAGCACCTCGCTCTGCAGCTTCAGCACGGCATAGTCGTGGCGCGCCGTCTGCATCATGGCCTGGCGTGTCGCCTCATCGACGTTTTCCATGCCGGGAATCTGCTCGGCGGAACTTGAGCGGAAATAGCCGATCACGCCGCGCACGAAGCCGATGCCCTTGACCAGCGCCGATTGCGGCGGGTTCATGAACTCTGCGTTCTGGTCGAGTTTCAGCTTGTCGACCACCACCGAGGCCAGCCGCGCCGAGGTGATGATTTCGATCTGGCTGAGCAGGGCGGCGTCGGTCTGCATGGTGACGGATGCAGCCGAGATGTCGTCGATGACCTTGTTCAGGCCTTCGTCGATCAGCACGCTGGCGACCGACATGTATTGCTTGGGCGTGGTCTGCAGATAGAGCAACCCCAGGAACAGGCCGATGATGGCGCAGACCGCCACCACCTTGACCTGACGCGCCGCCATGCCAAGCAGGCGCTCGACGTCGATGAAGTCTTCACCCTTTTCCTGATCGGGGTTGGGCAACGGCATCCTCTTGTCGAGAGGAAAGCTGGCATAATTCATCTTCGATCCAATTCTAGGTTACAGGCGCCGGAGCGAGACGGGTCAGGCCCCACCTCGTCCGAAGCTGCGGAGATCGGGGGCAAGATATGCAACGCAAGCTTCATGCCATCCGGCGCCGGGCCTGAGCGGCCAGGCGTGCAGGCATGAGCCGCGCCATCGTCCAAACGCATATGCCCTCGAAAGATGGGCATTATGCGGCCACTTCCTGACGCTCATGCGACCGCACGAACGCCTGCAGCATTTCCAGCACAGGTCCCTTCAGGTCGTCGCGCGCCAGCGCGAAGGCGATGGTCGCCTCGATGAAGCCTTCCTTGGAGCCGCAGTCGAACATGCGGCCATTGAAAGGCTGGGCAAAGAAAGACTGGCTTTTCGCCAGCCGCACCATGGCATCGGTAAGCTGGATTTCGTTGCCGGCGCCGCGTTGCTGGTTGCCCAGCAGCGAGAAGATCTCGGGCTGCAGGATGTAGCGGCCGTTGATGTAGTAATTCGACGGCGCATTGGCCGGCGCCGGCTTTTCGACCATGGCCGTCACCTCGAAGCCGCTGCCTGTCTCGGCGCCGCGCCCGACGATGCCGTATTTGCTGGTCTCGCTGGGATCACAGCGCTCGACGGCGATCACATTGCCGCCGGTCTGCTGATAGAGATCGACTGTTTCAGCCAGGCAACCTCGGCGACCGAACGACACCATATCGGGGAGCAGCAGGGCGAAGGGCTCGTCGCCGATGACTTCGCGTGCGCACCACACCGCATGGCCGAGACCATGTGGCGACTGCTGGCGGATGAAGCTGGTGGCGCCGGCCACGGGCAGCATGCTTTCGAGCGCCTCCAGCTGGGTCTTCTTGCCGGTTTGTTCGAGCGTTCCAATCAGTTCGGGGTGCAGGTCGAAGTAGTCCTCGATGACAGCCTTGTTGCGGCCGGTGACGAACACGATATGCTCGATGCCGGCTTCGAAGGCCTCGTCCACCGCATATTGGACGACCGGCCGGTCGACCACGGGCAGCATCTCCTTCGGAATCGACTTGGTTGCCGGCAGGAACCGTGTTCCAAGCCCCGCCACAGGGATGACTGCCTTCCTGATTTTCTTCATCGCAAATTCCTTCTGAGCAGATCGATTTCAGCCTGTTGCAGGCCACAAACAAACGTCTTCATGTACTCGCCCTCCTTACCTCTCCGCGCCGACGGCAAACTGCGCCGCCACCCTTTTGAGGCGGACGGCGATCGGCATCGACATGTGCCTGACAGCCGCCGGATCACTTAGCGCGGTGCGTATCGCTTTCAACGGCGAACGCGCCTTGATGTGCTGGACCAGCGACAGGAACGATGCCGCCTTGCGCAGGCTGCGGGCGCGTTTGGCGAAGGCGGCCGCAGCAGCAGCGTCCATGGAATTGGTCTCGGCGAAGACCGCGTCGGCCTTGCGCATCGCCTCGATATGGTGAAGCTCGAGCACGCGCGAGATCGAGCCCGTGCGGATGTGGTAGATATAGCCGGTCGTCGGCTCGACGACGCATTTTCCGCTCTTGGCCAGCGCGTTGGCGAGCAGGATGTAATCCTCGCCTATGCTCAGACTTTCATCATAGCGAAGCCCGTTTTCGATCAGGAAACGGCGCTGGAAGATCGGCTTGAGATAGCCAAGGTTGAACGTGGATTCGAAAACGATGTTGCCAGCGATGTAGTCGGCGAGCGTGATTTCACGCAGGCCCTCCAGATATTTGGCGGGAAACATCGTCGCTTCGGCAATGCCGTCCTCGCGCACCACCTGGAGGTTGTCGACGGCGATCACAGCGCCCGCGCTTTCGGCTCGCGCGATCATGGCGGCGAGCCGCCCGGGCAGGACGGCATCGTCGGAATCGAGCACCGCGACCCAGCGGCCTGTGGCGAGGTCGATGCCGGCATTCCTGGCGCCGCCAGGGCCACGATTTGCCGGCAGCGCAACCACTTTGACGACATCTTTTGGATAGGCTCTTGCGACGTCGAGCGTGTTGTCGCGCGACTGGTCATCGGCGACGATGATTTCGACGCTGACATCGCGCTGGGCCATGGCGCTTGCGATCGCCCGGTCGAGCGTGGCCGCGGCATTGTGGGCTGCGATGACAAAGGAGACGTCAGGCTGCACGCTTGCCTCCTTGCTGCGGGGAAGACAGTCCGTATTGGCGAATTTCGCTGATACCGACCAGGCCGCTGACGACGCCGACATGCATGATGCCGCGCAGCACGCTGCGGTTGCGGCGGACCGGGCTAATCGCAGTCAACGCCGCCATGCCGAAGCAATAGGCGGCCTTGGCCGAGGCGAGGCCGACCTCCTTCGCCCGACGGACTGCGCCCGCATTGTGGCCAACAAGGTGGCCATGCGTCTGACCGAAGCGGAAGCGGCGGCGGCGCAGCCAGTCGAAAGCGGCTCGCGAACGCGGCACGACTTCCTCGACCAACGCCTCCGGCGCAAAGGCGATGCGACCGCCTGCCTTGACCATGCGGTCGAAGAATTCGGTGTCCTCGCCGCCGCTCTGGCCGCGCGCCAGGCTGAAACGACGGTCGCGCAAGCTGTCGGCGCTCATCCTCAAAAGGACGTTGCAGGTGTAGCCGGTGCGGATTTCGCCCTGCACCCAGACCGGCAAGGTCGAATGGAAATCGCCCTTGCGCATCCAGTCCGGCGCATCCGGGCGGTAGAGCGCCCGCACCGGACCGAGCACGGCCTCGGCGCCGCTTGTCTCCGCGATAGCAACCAGTTCGGCCAGCCATTGCCGGGAAGCGGTTTCATCGTCGTCGATGAAGGCGAGAAAATCGGCCGTGCTGGCATCAAGACAGGCGTTGCGGGCAACCGAGATGTTGCGCGCCGGGGCGTGCCGGTAGCGGGCCACGAGCTTCAATTCGCTCGCCAGCGCGGTCACCAGCGGCTCGGCGGTCGGCTCGTCGTCATTGTCGGCGACGATGACGCCGATGCCGAAACCGGCAGGCATATCCATGGCAGCGAGCGACCGCAGCGTGTCGGCCAGTTCCGGCCGCCGGAACGTGCAGACGCAGATGTCGATTCGGCGGCTGTCGGCGACCATCATGCCACCCCGCGCTGCGATCGCGAGCCGAGCAGTTGCAGCCAAAACCCGAGCGACCAGCCGAAATGCATGACCATCGCCGAAATGCCCGCCAGCACATTGTTGGGATTGCGCTGGCTGATGGCGGTCACAGCGCCGTAGCCCAGACAGACCGAAGCCCAGACCAGCAGCGGCACCGCCGCCAGCCAGTGGATAAAGGAAAATACCGCGAGAAGGACGACCGGCGCCACCAGCAGCGGAATCATCTGCCGAACTTTCGGGATCATGCGGTGCTTGAGCACATTCTTGGCGCGGCCGCGGCCATAGCCGAGATATTGGAAATACAGGCCCTTCAGCGACGAACGCGGATAGTAGACCATCTGCGTCTTGCCGCTCATCCAGATGCGGTAGCCTGCCCGGCGCAGGCGGTAGTCGAGTTCGGCATCCTCATTGTGGCTGAAGGTCTCGTCATAGCCGCCGACCGCGGTGAAGGCCGAGATCCGGATCAGCGCGTGATGGCCATGGTCCACCCATTCGCCGGCGGAAAGGTGCCGGTGCTTGGAGCCGCCGGTGCCGAGCTTGGAATTCTGCGCCGCCGCGACCGCTTTCTGCACCGCGCCGCTGCCGCTGGTCAGCATCGAGACGACGACCGAATCGGCTGAAGTGGCGAGCGCCTCCTCGACCAGCCGGTCGCAATAATCGGCGGGATAGCCGCCATGGGCATCGATGCGGATCAGGTATTCGGCGCCGTCACCGAGGCTGGCGACGGCGAGATTGATCGCCGCGCTCTGGATACGTTTTGGGTTGTGCAGGAGGACGACCTGAGGGTCCTTGGCCGCAACCGCTTCGACAATGGCCAAAGTACCATCGGTGCTGCCGCCATCGGCAACGACGATGCGGGCGCCGAGCCTTAGCGCTGCCGGCCTGAGCTGCTCGAGCAACGCGCCGATATGGGCTGCCTCATTCAGGCACGGAATGACGATCAGGCTTGGCGGCAGCGCTTCGGTTTGCGTCATCGGCGCCTTTCCATGAACTGCACTTTTGTCATTGGTCATCCTTCAGGCCAGTGCCTCGGTGGCGAACGAACCAGGGGCAACCGCAAGGCCGCGCAGCCTGTCGACAAAGGCGCGGCAGTCGCTGCGGTCGTAACTCCAGGTTCGTGGGTTGCGGGCCAGCACACGCGCCTTGGCCTTGCCGAAGTGCTCCTGGTCCATGCGGCCGAGCGCGGTTTCCAGGATTTCGGGCGTGGCATCGGAAAGCAGGACGCCAACGTCCTGCTGGTCGAGAAAGCGCCCGGTCTCGGTATTGCCCATCGAGATCGGTACGGCGCCGAAGCGGCAGCCCTCATAGAGGCGGTTGGGCAGCAGCCATTCCGAATTCTGCCCTTCCTCGAAGAAATCGATCGCCCAGGAAAAATGCACTTCGCCGTAGATCGCGGCCATGTCTTCCGGGTTGCGGTAGGGGCCACGAAAGGAGAGATAGGGTTCGGCCTCGACAAAAGCGTGGAAATCCGGGAATTCCGAGAGTGCCGGACGGCCCCGGAGGACGACCTCGAAGCGCCCGCCCTGACGGCGCGTGAAGTCGGCCAGCAGCTCCAGCGAGCGGCGGCAGCGCAGCGCGCCGAACCAGCCGATGCGCCACGGGGGTGCTGCAGGGTTTTCGGCCGTTGACCTGTCATCCAAGGTGATCGGCGCGGTTTCGAAGTATTTGTTTTCGACCAGTTCCACCGGTGCGGCGACCTGCCCGAACGGCTTGAAATAATTGGCGATGAAGGCCGGTGAACTCGTCACCAGAAGCTTCACGTCGCGGGCGAGATAACGCTCCGCTGTGCGCAGCGCCTTGCCCAGCATGTCATTGCGCAGCACCAGGCGATGGATGTCGAGGCATTCGTAGACGATCGGCACGCCGCCGCGAAAGGCGGCCTTGGCGCGCCTGGCCAGCGCCAGCATTTCCAGATTGCGCGCGATGATGAGGTCGGGCTTCGGCATCGCCGCAAGCTTTGAGCCTATCGACAGCGCCGCCTTGGCGACCGCCGCCAGACGCTGGCCGAATCGGCCGTCACGCGTCGCGCCGAGGTCGACCGGCTGCAGCCCCTCGACGTCGGGAACAGCATTTGTGGTCCGACGGAAGCCGGCCAACGTGACCCGCGCGCCGCCTGCCTTGAGCATTATGATCCGCCGGCGCACCGCCGGGTCGGAAACATCGTGCACAAGGTACAAGACATGCAGCATGAAAACTCGACCGCTGTTGGCCCACCCACGGGAATGCTAACCCAGCTTTTGCTGCATCGCAACATTTTTGGTGCGCCGTAGCATAAGTGCACGTTTTTTGTTGCACTGCAAAATTGATGCGTTACCCTCCGTCGGGCTTGAGCGCCGCTCTGACTGGTCACCCAGCCCGATGCAGCGATGAATTGTGACGCGAGCCGCATCGGGATCGTCCTGGCGTTGGTGTTTTCGGTCACCATGCCCGTCCTAGGCACCGCAGGCCCCGCCGCGGAATCTGCTGACGAAATGAGGTATCCCATGAAGATCGTCGTTGAAAACACAGTCTGCCTGAATACCGGGGATGCGGCGATTCTGCTGGCGATCCGCCACATTCTCAAGACGATCGTGCAAGGCGACGTGCGGTTTGCCGTCTTCGACAGCCAGCCCGAGTTTGCGGAACGACTCTATCCGAAGACGGATTATCCCGACCTCGAATTTCATAAGCTGCTGTCGGAATCCCTGTTCCGATACAAGAATGGCAGCGGGCTGAGGGACCGGTTCAAGCCGATCTACAATCGGCTCGTTCTCCAGGCTCTGCGCTGGTTTGGCAGCAGCGCGCTAGGCAATTTTTTCAGCCATCGCGACCGGCGCGGTCTCGATATCTACGCCGACGCGGACATGGTGGTCACCACAGGGGGAACCTATCTCGTCGAGAACTACAATCTCGAACGACGCCTCAATCAGTTCAGGCTCGATGCCGTATTTGGCAAAGATCCGGTCTTCTTCACGCAATCCCTCGGTCCGTTCGACAAAAGTTACAACCGCCAGGAACTCGGCCCGATCTTTGACCGCAGTCCGCTCATTCTGTTGCGCGACGAACGGTCGCGGACCCATATCCGGGACTTGGTGAAGGATCTCGGCAAGTGCCACGTGGTGGCCGATGCCGTATTCGCCTTGGCCGATACCGACAGGATCGGCAAGCGTCTCGCTTCCAGCCAGCCGCCGGCGTCGACGGGCCGCGTCGCTATTTCGGTCCGCCACTGGAACTACGTCAGCGACGGTGAGGGCGGCATGCGCCGCTATCTGGATTCGATCCGCGAGATCGCCACAATTCTTGTCAGGGACCTTGGCAAGGAGGTGACCTTCGTCTCCACGTGTCAGGGCGTGCCGGAATATGCCCATGACGATTCCAAGACCGCACAGGCCATCGTTGCCGAGCTCGATCCTGAGATCGCCAGCCACGTGACAGTGGACGCTTCGTTCCACACGCCGGACCAGTTGATGGGGCTGGTGAAGGGCTTCGACTTCGTCGTCGCGACGCGCATGCATATGATGATCATGTCGCTTTGCGTCGGCACGCCGGTGCTGCCGATCGCCTACGAGTTCAAAACCAAGGAAGTGGCCAAGCGAATCGGTGTCGACGATGTGCTGCTCGACATCGACACCGTGACGCCCGAAGAGGCGCGCGAAAAGCTCGGCCGATTTGCGGGAAATCTCGACCGCTATCGCAAGACAAGCCTTCAGGCCGTGCTCGAAGAACATGCTTCGGCAATGTCGGCCACAAACCTGCTGGCGCCGCTGATCGCCGGCCGCTCAGCGGATATTGCGCGCGGCGTTGGACAGGGTGGTGAACAAAGCGCGTCGCGACTGCGGGACGGCAAGCATGAAAACGAGACCGATGCCGTAGTTGAGGGCAAGCGCCAAAAAGACCGCGAGCAGGTCTGACTGGCCCGTTAGAGACGCCGGCAACCACAGGTACAGGAACCAGGCAAGCAGGGACGAGGCGATGAAAAGCCCCTGCATGAGCAGGAAGTCGGCGGCGGTCACCGGACCGACGCGATGGACCAGTAGCGCCAGCACGGGAACGCGCAGCACGTAACCGCTGATGGCATAGGCCGCGGCAACGCCGACGGCGCCCCAGTGCAGGCCAACGACGAAGGCAGCGACGGTCGTCAGCGACGAATAGATGCCCCAATGGAACATGGTCTTCGTCTTGCCCTGACAGATGAATATCCATCCCGTCGTGCTTGAAACGGACTGGACCAGGCTGGCGATGCCCAGCCAGGCAAAGATCGGTGCGACCGGTGCCCAGCCCGCGCCGAAGAGAAGTCCGACGATCTGATTGGAGGTCAGCGTCAGCGCCGCGATGCCCGGCATGGTAACGGCCGCCAGCATCCAGTTGGTGCGCACATAGATATCGCGAAAGCGGGCCTTGTCATCGTGGATGCGGCTGAGCAGCGGCACCATGACCCGTGTAAGCGGCTGGTTGATGTTCTGAAGCGGGAACAACAGGAGCTTGTAGGCGCGGTCGTAATAGCCGAGTTCGATCGCCCCGGAATATTTTCCGATGAGAATGTTGTCGAGATTGCGCGAGAAGAAGTTGGCGAGGTTGAAGCCGGTCAGGTTGGCGCCGAACGACAATATATCGGCATCGACCTTCAGGTCCGGCCGCAAAGGCGTCCAACGCGCCACCAGCCAGGCGGCAGCCAGGGCGATAGCTGCCGAAACCGCCGGGCCGATGACCAGCGACCAGTAGCCCAACCCCGCATAGGCCGCGATCGCGGCGGCCAGAAGTCCGGCGGCGGCGCTTATCACGTCGTTCAGTGCGAGCTGGCCGAACTGCAGGTGCCGGTTCATCAACGCCAGCGGCACTGCGGCGAGACTGCCGAGAAGCAGCGGCAGGGCGGAGCCAAGGGTGATGCCGGACATACGTTGATCGCCATAGAACGCGGCGATGGCAGGCGCCAGGCCGGCCACTACCACGGCACTACCCAGCCCGACGAGCGCGCTGATCCAGAACACCTGGTTGAGCTGCTGGTTGCTGATGTCCTTGCGCTGAACCACAGCCTGCTGCAGGCCCAGATTCTGAAGCAGCCCGACGAAGGCCACGATCGGCCCGACGGAAGCCACCAGACCGAAATCCTCGGGGACGAGCAGACGGGCCAGCACGATGACGGAGAGAAACTGGATCGCCATCTTGAAGCCCTGGGCGCCGATGGTTACCAGCCCGCCGCGCAGGGCGACACGACCGAACTGGGGGGGCGGATTGGCGTTCATGCAAGCGACCTCGTTTCGCCAAGCCGCATGGCGATTTCCACGAAATGTTGGTTCAGCAGATCGGAGTTGAACTCGGCCTCGATCTTCTTGCGCGCTGCGAGAGCGATCTCTTCACACGGCTTCGGATTCTCGGCGATCCAGGCAAGCTTTCCGGTCAGCGCCGCAACGTCCCGCTCAGCCACGAGAAAACCCGTCTTGTGATCATCGATCAGTTCAGGGATCCCGGAATGATACGTGCTGACCACCGTCAGGCCGGCGGCCATCGCTTCCATCAGGGAAACCGGAATGCCTTCCAGATCGCCATCGCGGGCGCCGACGCTGGGCAGCAGGAACACATGCGCATCGCGCAGACGCTGTTTGACTTCGCTGTGCGGCCGGGGCCCAAGAAAATTCACCCTGTCGGCAATGCCGAGCTCTGCGGCGATCCCCTTCAGCTGCTCGAGAAGTTCTCCGCCGCCGATCACCGAGTAGATCCAGTCTCGCCGCGGCAGGCCAGCAAGCGCGCGAAGCGCATATTCGATGCCCTTCTTTTCAGTCAGGCGGCAGACCGAGATGAAGGAGAGCGTAGCCTGCTCCCATGAACGCCACCGATAGTCGATGTCACTCGGCCGCACCCCCATATGGTGAACCACAACCTGCTCCGGCGATGCACCGACCTCAATCAAGGCATCGCGGAAAAACGCATTCACCGGCAGTTGAAGAACGCCCTTTTCGAACACAATCTTGTAGCGCGCGAGCGTATTGTCATGCAGCGGTTCGCCGACATCACGGCCGTGAAATATCGTCACCAGGGGAGCGGAAATCCTCCCGCGCTTGATCGCGCGGGCCACGCGCATGCCGTTGTTGCCGAAATGGGCAACGATGACGTCGGCGCCCTGCAGTTTTCGCGCATGAGCAATGTCGATGGCGGTCGAGAGCTTGTCCCAGAACCTGCCGGACCACTTCCTGAGCAGCGGGCGATAGCGACCCAGGCCACCCCACCAGCATACGACCTTTCCTGGCAACGCCTGCCAGCGCGGATCATCGATGTTGCTGTCCCTGCCGAAGGACGTCTCGTTGCAGACGACGCCGACTTCCATGCCGCGCTCAAGGCATCCGGCTATCTGGTCGAGAACAAAGGTTTCGGACAATGAGGGAAACTTGTCGACTACAAAGCAGATCTTCATCGGCAGGATGCGCTCGTCCGGGGAGCCGGTGTCCCTTTGACAAAAGCCGGGCCGAAGACAGGGTGGCGGAAGCACAAGACATGCAGCATGGAACTCTACCGCTGTTGGCCCACCCGCAGGAACGTTAGTACAGGTCTTGCTGCACTGCAACATTTTTGGTGCAGTGTAGCAAGATTTCCCTCAGCTTGGCGTGCCTGCCGATCAAACGCAGAGGAGCAGTGTCAGCCGGCAGATGAAGGATCCGCCAAGCCCTCGGAAACGCCGACATGACCGGTGGGTGCATGCGCAGGGCTCGATGTGGCCAGTTGGGTAACGATCTGCGCAAAACGTTCATTCAGAACATCTGCGTTGAAGTCCTCCTCGACTTTGCGGCGTGCGGCAAGCGCGATACGCTCGCATTCGGTCGGGTGCTCCGCGGCCCAGGTAAGCTTGCCGGCAAGCGCTGAAATATCTCGCTCGGGCGCAAGCAACCCCGTCTCCCCATCCTTGATGAGCTCCGGGATTCCCGAATGATACGTGCTGACCGCAATCAATCCGGCGGCCATGGCCTCCATGAGCGCGACCGGAATGCCTTCCATATCCCCGTCGCTGGCAGTGATACTTGGCAGCAAAAAGAGATGCGCCATGCGAAGCCGTCTTTTCACCTCTGCGTGAGGGAGGCTGCCGAGGAATGTTACGTGACCAGCCAAGCCCAGCTCTACGGCCAGCTTCTCCAGATTCATCCGCAGAGGACCGTCGCCAACAATGTCGTAACGCCAGTCAAGCTGCGGCTGGGAGGCCTTGAGGGAGGCCAGGGCTCGCAAGGCGAACTCGACGCCTTTCTTTTCGACCAGGCGGCAAACCGTCGTCACGACCAGTTGGGTGCCTTCCCACGATTCCCAGCGATAGCCGATTTCGCGGGTGTCAATTCCCATATGGTGGACCGTCGTGCTCGCCTGGGACAGGCCGGCTTCCAGCAGCATCGTGCGGAAGTAATCGTTGACGGGCAGGTTCAGGGTCCCATGCTTGGTCAGCCCGGCATATTGTGTCGCGAGCACTGCCTGCCGCGCCGGGATCGCCACGTCCGCGCCGTGAAAGATGGTTATGATCGGTGGTTTGAGCACCTTCCATTTCTTCAGTGCGGCTGCTCTCTCGCCGTTCTGTCCGAAGTGGGCGACAATCACGTCGCAGCGGTTCAGGCGGCGTGCAAAGGCGATGTCGAGAACGGTCGAGGCCTTGTATCGCAGACGCGGCGGCAGACGCTGTACAAATTTGCTGATTACAGCGGCCCATCGCCACCAATGTCGGGTTCTGGCGAGCAGCGTCGCCATCGGCTCGCTTTGCCGGTCAATTCGGTGGTCACCTTGCATCTTTTCGCAGACCACTTCGACCTGAAAGCCCCGCGCCAGCAGCCCAGCCATCTGGTCCACGACGAAGGTTTCCGAAAGCAGAGGGAATTCGCCGACGACAAAGCCCACGCGCATGACCCGCCCATAAGGTTGGGGCTTGCTCGGACCAAGCGGTCCATATCGCACAAGCCCTAATGTAGACAGGCAGAATACACGTTGATTGCTGCAGCGCCACAAAATATTGCACTGCAGCAATTAAAAGTGATCCAGACGGGCGCACGACGCCTGGACCTGGCTAACGGGAACTTTGCGCTACCACGGTCGTGCAGCGTCTCAGCTGAACTGCAACACGACGCGCTTAGGCTGCGCGCTCCAAACCGACACGTCTTGCGCGGTCGAGAACGCCCATGAACGTTGCGAACTGGCTGTCGGGGTTCATTTGCCGCCGCTCCGAAAACTGACGTGCTGTCGCTGACAGCCGCTTGTACTCGGCCTCATCGCTCCACAGCCGCCTGATCGTTGCGACCCAGTCGGCGAGCGGGGCGTCGTAGTCCAGTACCACGCCGCCGGCGCCGATCGCTTCCGGCAGACCGCCGCGCCGCGAGCCGACCACGGGAATGCCACTACAATGCGCTTCCGAGGCCACCCGGCCCCAGGCTTCTTCCCATTTGCTGGGCGCAAGCAGGATTTTCGTGCGGCCGTAGACCGTCTTCATGTCGCTGGTGCGGCTTTCCAGCTTGACGTTCTGGAGGGGAGAGATTGTTGCTTCGATCCGGGCTCGATGATCGTCGTCGAGCTTCCAGCTTTCGACGAACAGGAACGGGATCTCGGGACAGGCGGCGGCAATGCGCACCGCAAGATCGAAGCCTTTTTCCTCATATGGATTGATGAGCGTGACAAATTCACCGGTCGTCGGTGTGCTGTAGAACGCGGGATTGATGGTCGGCGGAATAACCGTCGAATCGATATCGAATTTTGCCTTATAAGCGCGCGCGGTGAACTCGGAGTTGGCGATATAGACCGCCGAATGGAGCTCACGCAGATCGCCGGCCAATTCGTCGAATTCGACATTCCTCAGATAGACGGTCAGCGGCACGCCAAGCCTCTGCAGCTCTCTGCCGATCGGCACCGAATTGTGGCACTGCACGACCGCGACATCCGGCCTCAACTTTTTGACGGCGAAGTCGGCCGCTTCCCAGGGGAACCACGCCCGTACAACCGGATAGCCCGGGAAATTGTCGATGACCGCGCGCTGACGAAGGAGCTTCATCTTGGCGCGCGCCCTGAAGCCGAACATGCCGTCGCCGAACAGGGCTGCCAGAACGGATGCCTCGTGACCGTTTTCGCGCAATTGCTCGACCAGGTGGTGGGTGCTCGACTGGACGCCCCCGCTGAATTGCGGCGTGTAGCCGGTGCCGCCTGCAAACAGAACTTTCATGAACCTGGCTCCGCGTTGTGCCGCCCTGCCTTCACGCCGCCATCCTGCCGATCGAGAAATACTCGATGCCGTGACGGGCGATGACCTTGGGATCATAGAGGTTGCGGCCATCGAAGATGACCGGCGTGGTCAGGGCATCCTTCACCGCGTCGAAGGACGGGGCGCGGAAACTCTTCCACTCGGTGGCGATCAGCAACGCGTCGGCGCCGCGCAACGCCGCCTCCTTGGTGCCGCACAAAAGCAGATCGTCGCGCAGGCCGTAGATGGCCTGGCATTCCTGCATCGCCTCGGGATCGTAGGCCTGCACATTGGCGCCGGCCTGCCACAGCGCCTCCATCAGGACGCGCGCCGGCGCCTCGCGCATGTCGTCGGTGTTGGGCTTGAAGGCGAGGCCCCAGAGCGCGAAGGTCTTGCCCTTGAGACTGCCCTTGAAATAACGGTGCACCTTGTCGAACAGCACCGACTTCTGGGCATTGTTGCGCTCCTCCACGGCGCGCAGCAGCTTGGCGTCGAACTTGACACCTTCGGCGGTCTTGATCAGCGCGCGGACATCCTTGGGGAAGCACGAACCGCCATAGCCGAGGCCGGGATAGATGAAGTGGTAGCCGATGCGCGGATCCGAGCCGATGCCCTTGCGTACCTCCTCGATGTCGGCGCCGAGCTGCTCGGCCAGATTGGCCA
This sequence comes from Mesorhizobium sp. M0037, assembly GCF_040323635.1. NCBI lineage: Bacteria > Pseudomonadati > Pseudomonadota > Alphaproteobacteria > Hyphomicrobiales > Phyllobacteriaceae > Mesorhizobium > Mesorhizobium sp. M0037. Next base: position 31,498 of record NZ_JAMYVB010000018.1, read on the forward strand.
TTTCGTTCATGAAGGAGATCTTGGTCGCCAGCATGCAGTTGGCGGCGTACTTCGTGAATTCGGCGCTGCGCACGTCCATCACGATCATCTTCTCGTGGTTGCGGTTGAACGGCGCGTAGAGCTCGCGCATCACCGCCTCGGTGCCCTCGCTGTTGGTGCCGACAATGATGCGGTCAGGCTTCATGCAGTCGGCGACGGCGGAACCCTCCTTGAGGAACTCAGGATTGGAAGCGACGTCGAAAGCCAGGTCCTGGCGCCCGCGCGCCTTCAGCGTCGCGGCGATTTTGGCCTTCACCTTTTCGCAGGTGCCGACCGGCACGGTCGACTTGCCGACGACGATCTTGGGACCGTCCATCTCGCGGCCGATGGTCTCGGCCACCGCCAGCACATATTTGAGGTCGGCCGAACCATCTTCGCCGGGTGGCGTGCCGACCGCAATCATCTGGATCTCGCCATGCGTGACGCCGGCGGCGGCATCGGTGGTGAACTTGATGCGGCCGGCGGCGTGGTTCTCCTTGACCAGGGCCTCCAGTCCCGGTTCGAAAATCGGCACCAGGCCCTGGTTGAGCCGCTCGACCTTCTTTTCATCGACATCGACGCACACCACCTGGTGCCCGACCTCCGCCAGCACCGCGGCCTGCACGAGACCGACGTAGCCAATTCCAAAGACCGTCAAATTCATTCGGGTTAATTCCTGTTCACGCCCTTTGGCCTTATATAGCCGGGCCGGTTCAGATCTACTTTATGCTGCTTACACTGCATGCCAGCGATTCCGGAAACTGGCACGGCTGGCCGAGCGCGGTGAAGGCGACGCGCTGCACCTGCATCGTCACCTGGCGGCCGGGGTCCGAAAAGGCGCCCATCCAGTTTTTCAGCGTGTCGCTGCCCCAGAGGCTGAAGAATATCTTCTGCGAGTGGGTCGGCAATTGCTCGGGATTGGTCACTTCCTGGACCAGCTTGCCGTTGACGTACCAGCGCAGCCGGTCCTTTTCCCAGATAAAGGCATAGTCGTTGAAGCCCTTGTCGGCGCCGCCTTCGACCTCGGCCAGCTTCTCGTTCTTGGGCTTGCCGGCGATGTAGCTGTTGACCTGCACCTTGGATGTATCCTTGGTCAGCACCTCGAAGTCGATCTCATACCAGGGCTGTTTGTCGGCAGGGCCGATATAGGTGAAGAAAGCGGCGTTGAGACCGGATCCGGTGTCGGTCTTCATCCGTGCTTCATAGGTCCCATAGCCGAAGCGCTGCTTGGTCTGGATCTCGGCGCAGGCGAACTCGCGGTCCTTCAGTTTGCGCTTTTCGAAGCCGAGCGTCAGCATGTTGTCGGAAAATTTTACCAGGCTTTTCGACCAGGTGCAGTTCTGGTGATTGCCGTTCGACCAACCGTCGGAGACATACCAGCGCGAACGATCGAAACTCTTGAAATCGTCGACGAAGGACGGTGCGCTTTGCATCTCCGGGGAGGCGTCCTGGGCGCGGGAGGGGTGGGCGGCGCCGAGCAGAGCTGCGGCTGCCGCCAACAGAAGCGCACCAACGGATAGAAGACGCGTTGGGTTTACAAGACGCATTGGCCGATTTGGCCGCGTCGAAATCATGGCATCGATTGCCGCCATGGGCGTCGTCTTCGGATCTGCGTTCATATCAATTCACCTTTGTGCTGTTCCGCCCCAACCCAAAGTCACCGATTGGCCCACATTGCTAAAGGGCCGATCCCGATCCTCCGTCCCCGAACTTTCTCTTCTGTGTCTCGTGTGACCGTGTTCAGCCGAAGCGACCTGCGGGTTTGACATATTCCCCGTGCGAATCAGAACTCTGGCCATCCTCGCCGACGATCGCGTCGAGTGAATGACGCAGTTCCTTCATCCGGCTCGTCTGGCGCACCAGCTCGGCGATGCGCTGTTCGCAGTTCAGGATGGACTTCGTCAGCTCGCCGACTTCCGACAGCTTGCGTGCCGACGCCGAGCCGTTCTCCATCGACTCGACCAGGAAGGCCGCGTTGGTGGACTTCGACCGGTAGCGGGCCTCCAACCCGGTCTTCTCGGCCGCAATCTCGGCCGTGATCTGATCCAACAGCTTTGCCAGACGGTCGAAACGCGCCAGATCGGTCTGCTTGTCGCGCGCTGGGTCCCTGGACCTGAAGCCGAAAATTGAAGCCATCCGGTTGGCCTTCCAAAATTGCTGCACCGCAACATACAGTGCCATCGTCGGGGCGTGTAGGCAACCTCCGAGTTTCAGAAAGGCAATTTTTTCAGCCTTGCGGCCGCCGTCCCGGACTTGGCGGAGCCTACTTTTGCGCCGCCGTGTTGGTAGCGGCCATGAGGAAGCGCAAGGGCGGCACCGGCTGCTGCCGCGGGGACAGACCGGCGTGGCGAAACAACGCATCGAGCTTGTCGGCGGCCACGCCGACAACGATGGGAATGAAGTTCGACTGGCTGGCCAGCGCATAGGCGGCGGCAGACGCCATGCCGCGCTCGGCCTTCACATCGAGGAAATTGCGCAGCCGGTATTTGTCACGCACATGCCGCTCGTGCTTGCGCAGCAGGGCCTTGGAGCCTTCCGGCAGGCTGTCGATCTCGAGCAGTGCCAGATCCGCATCGGCGAGGCGCTTCAGATCCTGTGTCTTGTGGCGCCCGCTCAACGAATCGGCGCGCACGATCGCGCCATAGCCGCAGGAACGGATGACCTTGAAGCGTGCGCCAAGGGCAAAGGCGCGAGCGTAGAGTTCGTAATCTTCGCCGAGACGCAGGTTCTCGTCGTAACGCAGCCCATGCCTGTCGAGGAAAGCTCTTGATATCACCGGCTTGAGAAAGCCGAGTTCGCCGCGCTGGACACGCCGTCTGGAGATGTTGCCCTCGATGAATCGCTCGAAGTCGAGGAATTCCGGGTCCGCCGAAAAGGACGGGGCGACGATCTTCGAGACATCGGTCGCCGTATCGTCACGGATCAGCATGATGTTGTCGGCGGCGAAATCCCAGTCGGCGCTGGCAAACAGCTGGCGAAACCGTCCCTGAAGGAAGAAATCGTCGGCGTCGAGAATGCTGATGAAAGGTGATTTCGACCCGGCAATGGCGGTATTGCGGGCGAAGGACGGGCCGCGATTGGCGTCGAGCCGGATGACCGAAAGCCGGCCGCTGCCATCGTCGGCAGCGCTGGCCACCTTTGCGGTGTCATCGGTGGAGGCGTCGTCGACGACGACGACTTCCGCCACCTCCGGCTCGCGCAGCGCCGAGGCGATGGCTGCGGGAATGGTCCGGGCCGCGTTGCGCGCCGCGATGATCACGCAGACCCGGGATTCTGTCATGGACATAGGGTGGCCTTTCGATTGCATAAAGTGTCGCGAGGCCCCTCGCCCTCCCGGCGCGCGGCGCCGGACCCCGATCCATCCCCCGATCCATCCCCAGCGGATCGGGACGGAACGTTATCTGCCTGCTGCATGACGACCCTCATCGTCACCGGCTTTCCCGCTCGAAAATCCGCCGGCTGAGGTCGGCTGACGCGGCCCAGCCGGCCTCGGTCAGATAGCGGACAGGTTCGCGGCCGCACAATTCCCACAAAACGGTGCGCCGTTGCGGCCATCTGAGCGACGACAGCCACGGCGCGATGACCATGTGGAACAGGTCTTCATTGCCGATGCGTGAGAGGATCCTGGTGGCCCGATCCGACAGCAGCGTGCCGGCGCCACCAAGCACCACATCGGCGGCGCGCAGGCCCAGCAGCAGGGTGTCAGCCAGCCCCTGCTCGGCCGCGTAGTCGAGCACAGTCTGCTGCTCGGCCTCGCTCAGCCGACCGGCAGCGGCCCGGACATCGCAGACATAGCCCGCGCACGGCTCGCGGTTGAACAGCGCCTTTGCGACACTGATGCAGGACAGAAGCAAAGTGTCGGAGGCCGAGATGAACGGCACGCTGGAGCCGGCGATCGCAAGCGCGCGCTTGCGGCGCAGGAACCCTTCCGTATCGCGCGGGCTGGGCGATCCCGGCTGCTGGAGCCGGTAATGGAGATCGACGGTGGACAATTTCCGACCTTGGCTGCGAACCATGTGCTGCTCGCCCAGAAAGCGCACCCACCAGACGGAGCGGGACTTGCCGGCGACCTCGTAGCCGATCGAGCGCAGCGCATCACGAGCTCTAAAGAAGCCGGCCGGCGACACCAATATGTCGACATCTCCGGACGGCTTCATGAAATGGTCGCCATAGAGCAGTTGCTGCTGGAGGGGGCCCTTCAGGAAGACGAAATCGATGCTGCTGCCGCGCAGCGCCTTGTCGATGGCCATCGAATCCATGATGCCGGACGAGTTCATCGCAATCGTGCGCCGGCGATAAGTGTCGAGCCACTCGAGCAATCCCGGCGGCGTCTCGCCCGCCGGTGGGCGCGACAGCGCCTTCAGCATGAAGGTGGCGACCTTGTTCAGCCTGGCGATATCGCAAACATCGGCAACGGAGATGGCCGGTGCAGGCGCGGCGCTGGGGCTCGCCCTGGAGGCGAAGAACAGCCGCAGGCAAGCCTGCACATAGGCCACTTCGTCGGCGCAGCCAGCGGCGCGCAACCTTTCGAAGGTCCCTTCCTGCAATGCCATATGCTGCAGCATCTCCGCAAAAAATTCGCCAGGCGCGTTATATTGCAACTGCGAAGCAAAGCATCGCCAAATTCATGCGCCGCGTCCAGTTTTTCCTTTGGCGCCAATTTTCCTGCAACCTGAACGTTTCGCAACACAGTCCTACAACGAGATGCAAGGCGCCGCCTGATCGGGGCTTGTGGCGGGTACGTCAGCAACAATTTTTGTGGGAATGCGCCAGCGCCCAAGTGAGGAGCATTCGAAGGAAACTTTAACGTAATTAAATCAGATACTTAGTTGACGGCCTCGGACACTCTGCTGAATTCTCCTGAGATGTGAAATGCAAAGCGCTTTGATCACCATTGAAGGGAGTCGCAACCGAGAATTGATTAACGGCTGGTAAATCAGGCTTGACTCATAAATGCTGCCATGCAGCTATTGCGGTGCAGCAATAGCTCGCTGCCGGCAATCGACAGGCCGCTTCCAGTCCACAAGTGGAGAGTAAATTGGAACAGAATGTTGAAAAGCATGAGTACGAAACCCCTAGCCTGACGGTCCACGGCTCGATCGAGACCATCACGCAAGGCGGTAGCGGTACTACGGCACTCGACGCCTCGTTTCCGGCACATACGCCGGTCGGCGAACTCACCTTCTCCTGAGTATTCTCTCGTTGGGGTGACAAAGTCCGGACTCTGCAAACAGAGCGCACTAAGGAGAGTCGGGGGTCAAACCCCGGCTCTCGCGTCTTTGTCCGGAATTGCCGAAGCGTTGGTTGTGAGCGAGGTTTAGGAATGGACTGGAACCCAACGGACCATGATCGGATGAGCGCGAGCAAGGATGCCGTGGCCTGCGAATTCGGCAACGGCCTGGCGCTGCTCGATATGAGGTCCAACATCTATTACAGCCTGAACGGCGTCGGCGCCTATATCTGGGAGCTGATCCAGGAGCCGCGGCCGATTTCCGAAATCCGCAGCGCCGTGCTGGATCGCTACAATGTCGATCCGGAACGCTGCAAGGCCGATGTCGATGGATTGTTGAAGGGCTTGGCGGACGCCGGGCTTGCGAGGCTCCATGATGAGGAACTTGTCTAGAGCTTTCTCACTGAGCGGGCCGGAGATGCTCTTTCTCGCCCACTGCCTTGCGGTGGTCGTGTCGGTGCGGCTGGGGCTGACGCTGCTTTCCTACAACAAAGTGCGCCGCATGGTGACCCGGCTCGACGCGCGCGAACCAGCCGACATCGGCGATCTCAGGCGTGTCGCCTGGGGCGTGGCTGCGGCTGCCCGCCTGGTGCCTGGCGCAAGCTGTCTGACCCAAGCGCTTTCCGGCCAATATTTGCTTGCCCGCCAGGGCAACGCCTCAAAAATCCGCATCGGCATCGAGCGCGATACCGGCACCGAGTTGAAGGCGCATGCCTGGCTGGTCAGCGGCGACCACATCGTGCTCGGCGGCTCGCTTGGCAGGTTTAACCATCTCGTCGACCACGGCCAGTGAGCGATGAGCGGCGTCGCCGGAATTCTGCTGAGGCAGGAAGGCAGGCAGGCCGCCGCGGCCGACATCCAGCGCATGCTTGCCCGCATGCAGCATCGCGCGCCTGACGGCAGTTCGTGGTGGATCGACGAGGGCGTCGTTCTTGGCCACGCCTGGCTCAACACCACCGATGAAGCCGGCCCCGGCCCGCTGACCATGGCCGGCGGCAAGCTCGCAATCACCGCGGATTGCCGGCTGGACAACCGCGACGAACTCTTGGCCAGGCTCGGCATCCGGGACAATTCGGTTGCCGACGCCGTGCTTGTGATGCGCGCCTATCTGCGCTGGGGCGAAGCCTGCCCCGAGCATCTGCAAGGCGACTTCGCCTTTGCCATCTGGGATGGCGAGCGCCGGCAGCTGTTTTGCGTGCGAGACCATTTCGGCGTCAAACCGTTCTACTATCATTCGAGCGACCGGCGCTTCGTCTTTGCCTCGGAGATTGGGCCGATCCTCGATGCCGGCGGCGTCGACATGCGCATCAGCGAACACCAGATTTCGGGATTCCTGGCCGGGCTGCCCGACGATCCGCAGTCGACAGCCTATGCCGATATCTTCCGCCTGCCGGCGCGCCACAGCCTGACGGTGACCGGGAACCAGGTGGTGCTGCGCCGCTACTGGCAGATCGAACCCTCGCCAAGACCGATGCGGGCGGACACGGCCGAGGAATTCCGGCATCTGTTCTCGCAATCGGTCCGCAACCGCATGCGCGGCACGCCTGCGGTCGGTGCTATGCTGAGCGGAGGCCTCGATTCCTCCTCGATCGCCTGCGTGGCGGGCCTGCAGAATGCCGCCCAGCAAAGATCGAGGCTGCCGACCTTCTCGCTGGTGTTCGAAAAGGGCTCGCCGATGGATGAGCGTCCGTTCATCGAGGCGGTGCTGGGCCAGCAGAAGGTCGACGGCACTTTGATTTCGGTCGGCAATTATGCCCCCTTCGCCGAATTCGACCGCATCCTGGAGGAGCAGGAAGAAACGTTTCTTGCGCCCGGCCTGTCGCTGACCCGCGACATCTACAGGACCGCCGGCGGCAAGGGCATGAAGGTTCTGCTCGACGGCCATGGAGGCGACGAGGTGGTTTCGCAGGGCCACGGCCATCTGCACGAACTCGCCTATGCCGGCAAATGGATGGAGCTGTGGCGCGAGCTGCGCAGCGCCTCCAACACCTATGGCGATGGCATGCTCGGCCTCTACTACCAGTTCCTTACCCTTTACGGGCCGGCCTGGCGCATCGCGAGAATCAAGCGGTTCGCGAACCGCGTGCTTGGCAAATTGCGGCGCCATCCCACTGGGCGGCCGGCGACGAGCTGGCGCGCCCTGATCAATCCGGACCTGGCGATGCGTACCGACCTCGTCGAACGGTTCCGCAGGGCCGGCTACATGTCGCCCGCGGTCAGCGCCAGCGAGACCTTGACCCATCGCTGGCTGCTGTCGAACGGCATGGTGCCGCACGCCTTCGAGGTACTCGACAAGGCGGCGGCGAATTTCGGCGTCGAGCCGCGCTACCCCTTCTGGGACAAGCCTCTGGTCGAGTTCTGCCTGGCACTGCCCGGCGCGGAAAAGCTGAACCAGGGCTTTGGCCGCTCGGTGCTGCGCCGTGCGATGGAAGGAATCCTGCCGCCGGCAGTGCAGTGGCGGCGCGACAAGATCGATTTCACCTCCAATTTGGTCAAAGGCATGCTCGGCAATCACCGCGATCTCCTGGACAAGGTGCTGGTGAAAGATGCGGCGCGGATCGCCCCTTACGTCAACCTGCCTGAGGTGACCGCCGCCTATGGCCGCATTTCCAGCCAACCCGAGGCCGCGACCTTGCCCGATGTCCAGTATGTATGGCGTTCGATTTCGCTATCGTTGTGGCTGCGGCAGGTGCAACAGCGCGGGAGCCACTGATGATGCCGGCCAACATGCCTCTTGCCGCTGATGACCGCCATGCAATTGCTGCTCGCGCACAGCACTTGTACAAAGCCTATGGGCTGACGATCGCTTCGCAGGTCGAACTGCCTGAGCTAGAGCCGAGCGAACCAGCTTGCGTCGATGTGCTGATCACGGTCGGCCCGATCGACCTGCCAAAACCCTCGCCCGAGACCGGAACCGCTTTCCGTTTCGAGCCGCGGCAGCAATATTTGGCATGGCAGACGGTCGGCGCCTTCCTGATCACCGATGCCTGCCGGATCGAGGTGGAGCCGGCGCCCGATGTCGACGATGCGCTGCTGGCGTTTCCGCTGCTCGGTCCGGTCATGGCACTGCTCCTGCACCAGCGCGGCCTGCTCATCCTGCACGCCAGCGCCATTGCGGTCGGCGGCAAGAGCGCTGTCTTCATGGGCGACAAGGGCGCCGGCAAATCGACGACGGCGAGCGCGATGATCCGTGCCGGGCATCGATTGCTGACCGACGATGTCGTGGCGCTCGATCTCACGGACCGGCCGATGATCGTTCCGGGTTTTCCGCAGTTGAAGCTCGCCGCCGATGCCGCCGCCGCGTTTCCCATCCGCCAGGCAGAAATACGCCCGCAGGTGCATGCGGCGATCGACAAGATGCAGCATCGCCTGCACGCCGGATTTGCGGCAGACGCGGTGCCGGCGACCCGGATCTATATCCTCGAGCGCGGCGATAAGGCAGCGATCACGCCGCTGCCAGGCATCGGCGCCCTGCCGGCCATCATCAAATTTTCCTATGTGACGCGTTTCGGCCGTCCAGCCCTGGTCGGCGATTTTGCCACGACACATCTTCGCCAATGCGCGGCCCTGGCCAGCCAGATCGGCGTCTGTCGCCTCGAAGTGCCCACCGGGCTCGACCGTATCGGCGAAGCCGTCGCCCTGATCGAAAACGATCTGGCGGCCGACAAAGGGCCGCGGTGACTGACATGTCCGCATCGCAGATCCTGCGCTTTTCGTTTTACCGCGATGTCGCCGGTTTCGGCGCCGCCATGGCCCGGATCGGCGGGCGCAGGACCTTCACGGCATTGCTGTTCCTGATCCTGGGAAGCCTGACCGAAGGCATCTCGATCCTGCTTCTGGTGCCGCTGCTGCATCTGGTCGGGCGACCCGAGCAGAATTTCGCGGTCAGGTTGCCTGACCGCGACTGGGTGCGCTGGCTGGCTCCGGACGGAACGCTGCAATTGACCACGGTGCTTTGCCTGCTGGTCGGGCTTGTCGCGCTGCAGGCAGCGTTCAACCGCTATAAATCCGTCTACATGGCGCGACTGCTGCTCGACTTCATCAATCGCCTGCGCATGAACCTGTTCGAGAGCATCGGCAAGGCGCGGTGGGGGATATTCGCGCGCATGCGCAGCTCCGATCTCGACCATGCGCTGACCGGCGATATCGACCGCGTGCAGTCGGCGGCGTTCTCGCTGCTGATGCTGGTGCAGATCGCCGTGCTTCTGGCGGGTTATCTCGTTGTCTCGCTGTTCATTTCGACAGTAATGACGGCGTTTGCCATTGTCGTCGGCATCGTCACCTTCCTGGCACTGCAGCCGTTTCGGGCACGAGCCAGCGCCTTCGGCCGGGTTTTGACCAGCAATCGCCAGGAGCAGTACCGAACGGTCTCGGAGTTCCTCGGCGGCATCAAGGTGGCCAAGAGCCTGAATGTCGAGGCGACCTATTACGCGCAGCTTCGCGCGACGCTGGAGAAGATGAAGGCCGACAACATCAACTATGTGCGCAACAGCACCATCGGCACCGCTCTGTTCCAGGTCGCCAGCGTCATTGGTCTGAGCCTGTTCATCTATGTCGCTTTGGTCCGCTTCAACCTCTCGCTGGCCGAGATCGTTGTCCTGCTTCTGGTGTTCATGCGCATCGCGCCGCGTTTCATGGACATGCAGATGCAGGCGCAGCAGGTGCTGATCAACCTGCCGGCCTATGCCTCGATGCGCGACATGCAGGCGCGTTTCGATGCCGAACGCGAGCCGGCAAACCTCGAATCGGATGCCAAGCTGTCGCTCGATGTCGGGCTCAACATCCGCAACGTCTCCTTTGCCTATGAGGCCGGCGGCAAGCCGGTGGTGAGCGATGTGACGTTTGGCCTTCCCGCCGGCAAGGTAACGGCGCTGATCGGTCCGTCAGGCTCGGGCAAGAGCACGCTTGCCGACATGCTGCTTGGCCTGCTCGAACCGAGCGAGGGCAAAATCCTGGCCGATGGCGTCGAGATCGGCGCGGCCAACCGCCGGCGCTGGCGCGACCAGGTGGCGTATGTGCCGCAAGACGTGTTCCTGCTGCACAATACGATCGCCGCCAATCTGCGCCTTGCCGCGCCGCAAGCCACTGACGCAGAGCTGTGGACTGCACTGCGCGCTGCGCATGGCGCCGACTTCGTCGAGCGGCTGGAGTTGCGGCTCGACACGGTGGTCGGCGACCGCGGCGTCCGGCTCTCGGGCGGCGAACGCCAGCGCATCGCGCTGGCGCGCGCGCTGCTGCGCAAACCTTCGCTGCTCATTCTCGACGAGGCGACCAGCGCGCTCGACTGGCAGAACCAATCCCTGATCGCCAAGTCGATCGACGGCTTGCGCGGATCGATGACGATCCTGACCATTGCGCACAGGCCATCGATGATCGCCTTCGCCGACTGGGTGGTTGCAGTCGAAAACGGACGAATCGTCGAAGTCGGGCAATATCAGAGGTTGAAAGCGAAGGCCGGCAGCCGCCTGTCGAAAATGCTTTCAGGCGAGCAATCGGAACCCGAGCCGGCCGAAGCAGGCTGAGTCCGGCTGCAAGATGATCCGAGGCCGACCTTGCGGCTTCAGACTACTCAATGCACGCTGCGCCTCGCCGAGAGCTTCTCGCCTTCAACCACCTTGTCGGCGCCGAGGCTTCTTTCGGCGTCGCGAGCCCTGTCGGCCGATGTCGGCGCGCTCCTGGCGATCATCACATACACCAGCAGGAAATAACCGATTTGGATGAGGACAGCGCAGCCGATGACGCGAAGCACCGTTGTGGTGACCGTCGCGCCGTCGACATAGGACCACGCGACCACGATCGCGAGGGCGAAAACCATTCCAATGACGAATTTTGGTAATGACATGTTCGGCGGCCCGTCAACCGGCCCGAGCATGCAAAAGCGATGACTTACCCACCCGAGTATCTCCCCATTCGCCATGCGAGCTTATTTAGTTGCTCTTTTTCGGCCGGTTGCTTCCGGCCTTCCCAACCCATCCAGACTCTATCAGGAATAATTTGCGACTCTATTAAGGCGCGAAACTGACGGCAAGGGCAACCTGCAATAATTTTCGGCTTGGCGGCGGCTTGGACTCCGCCATGCTGCGATGCACACGCAGGGGTGGTGACCTAACTCGTCATGCGCTTTATACTACAGTAGAATCTACAATGTTGATTAGTGTTTTACTTGATTAATTTAGCAAATCCAGTGATTCGAAAATCAGTTAAAGCCGTTCCCTCTGCGGCAAAGGACGATTTGCCCAAAACCCGCCGAAAAAAGGCATTACATTTCCTACGGTTGCTAATTATTCGTCACAAACCCGCCATAAAGGGCAAAATTTGGGCAAGGAGCGTTTATTATTTAGTCAATTCCTGACGTGACTATTTCAGCCATATGGGAAATTGTGTGTTGCGCTGCAGCATTTTTTTGGTATCGTGGCATAAACCATCCGTTCAACGTATGGAGCTTTTGCATGAGGGACGTTGCCAAGTCGGCCAATGCGGCATTTTCGCATGTCGGCGTAGATTTTCCGCCACCCATCGGCGGGCTGCTGAAGCGCAGTTTCGATATTTTCGGTTCACTTGTCGGCCTAGTGGCGCTTAGCCCGCTGTTCCTGATGGTGGCCCTTCTGGTCAAGCTTTCCGACGGCGGCTCGATCTTCTACGGCCACAAGCGCATCGGACGCGGTGGGCGGATTTTCCCCTGCCTCAAGTTCCGCACCATGGTCGAAGACGGCGAACGTGTGCTGGCCGCCTATCTCGCGGCCAATCCGGAAGCCAACGCCGAATGGATCGCGACCCGCAAGCTGAAGAACGATCCGCGCGTCACCCGCGTCGGCGCCGTTCTGCGCAAGCTCAGCCTCGACGAGCTGCCGCAGATCATCAACATCCTGCAGGGCGACATGAGCCTTGTCGGGCCTCGCCCGGTGGTGCGCGACGAGCTTGAGATCTACGGCAGCGCCGCGGTCTATTATTTGAAGTCGCGGCCGGGCCTGACCGGGCTCTGGCAGGTGAGCGGACGCAACGATGTCTCCTATGACAGTCGCGTCGCGTTCGACCGTCACTATGTCGAGAACTGGTCGCTGTTCGAAGACGTTCGCATCATCCTCAAGACCGTGCCTGCGGTGTGGATGTCGCGCGGTTCCTACTGACCGACCGCAACTGGTCAGCAATCGGGCCGGTACGGCCCGAAGCCAATCCGGTCCAAAGCTATTCGGCGATGGGCCGGTCTCGCATTGCAGCCATAGTATTCTGCCAGGTTCCGAAGGAGGCACTCGGCAGCAGGCCTATCGGGCGGATGGGGCCAAAACGGATCGGAAACGTTCAGTTGAAAACAGACATATCAGCGTATTTTCGCCTTGCCGGCCCGATGCGGCCGGCACGGCTCGTCGCCACGTGCCTCGCTCTGTCGCTCGCGGTTCCGGCCATGGCCGACGAGTACCGGCTCGGCTCGCAAGACAAGCTCAACATCCGCGTCGCCGAGTGGCAGACGGTGGAAGGCACGTTCCGTGACTGGTCGGCGGTAAACGGCGAATATTCGGTCGGTCCAGCCGGCAATTTGTCGGTGCCGTTCGTCGGCGAACTGCCGGCCGCCGGCAAGACCACGTCGGAGGTTGCGGCCGCGATCAGCGTCGCCCTGCAGCGCAAGCTTGCCTTGTCGGACAAGCCGGAAGCCTCGGTGGAAATGGTGCAGTTCCGGCCGTTCTACATCTCGGGCGAGATCCAGACGCCTGGCCAGTTTCCCTATGTGCCGGAGCTGACCGTGCTCAAGGCGATCAGCATCGCCGGCGGCATCCGGCGCAACGCCGATTTCGGCACCCAGCTCGGCAAGGACCTGATCACCGCCAAGGGCAATTTCGACATTTATGACGACCAGCGCGTGCGGTTGATCGTCAAGCGTGCCCGCATCGATGCCGATCTCGCCGGCAAGGAGAGTTTCGAGGCGCCTAAGGAAGTCGAGGGCGACCCGCGCCTGGCGACAATCGTCTCCGACGAAATGCAGATCCTGATCTCCGACCAGAAAGCGTTGAAGCTGAAGCTGCAGGCGCTTGACGATCTGAAAGGGGTCCTGCAGTCCGAAATCGAGGCGCTGCAGAAAAAGATCGTCAACCAGCAAAAACAGGTCGACCTGGCGCAGCAGCAGGCGGACAGTATCGGTCCGCTGGCGCAAAAGGGCCTGGTCGCCAACGCACGCCTGCTTTCCTCGCAACAGTCGGTCACCGATCTGCAGGGCAAGATCCTGGACTATGAGACGGCGATCCTCACCGCCAAGCAGTCAGTCAGCAAGGCGACGCAGGATGCCATCGATGCCCAGAACACGTTGAACTCGAGACTTGCCGCCGACCGGCAGCAGGTCGAAGCAGACCTCAACGAAGCCGCACTCAGGGTCAACATGCAACAGGGCCTGATGGCCCAGGCATCGGACTCTGCCACGACCGCCGCCATCACAAACAACAATGAAGAGCCGGCGCTCATCTATTCGCTGGTGCGCGTGACCGACGGCAAGACCAGCGAGATCGACGCCAAGGAAGATACGCCGGTGCTGCCGGGCGACGTCATCAAGGTGAAGCTGGCGCCGACGGCCAGCCAGTAACCTGTTTGTTTGGAGCAATTCCGGACGGAAAACCGTTTCCCACTTTTCCCGGAATTGCTCTAGCGCTCGGGCTCGCTCGGCGAGGCCCGCGCGATGGAGGCGGGAGGAACAAGTTCGGCTCGTTCGCGCCAGGGTGCGGGCGGGAACTTCCGTTTTCCGACCGCTTGAAGGCATTCCATGCAGCCCGCCGCACCGCGCCACGTCTACCTCAATCTCGATGCCATCCGCGGCGTCGCGGCGATCAGCGTCATGCTCTACCACTTCTCGCCGTTCCTGGCCGCCGGCAAGGTGCTGCCGTCGAGCTATCTGGCGGTCGACCTGTTCTTCCTGCTCAGCGGCTTCGTCATCGCGCATGCCTATGACCGCAAGATCGAAAACGGCATGGGCTTCGGCACGTTCCTGGCGATCCGCCTGATACGCCTCTACCCGCTCTACCTCGCCGGCACGCTGCTCGGTTTCTTCTATCTCATCGTCAAGAACCGGCTGATTCCGGCGGAATACATGCCGATCTCCGAGATCGGCACCATGCTGACGACCGGCATGTTCTTCATCCCGCTGGTCAGCGATGCCTATCACACGATCTTTCCGCTCAACCCCGCGTCGTGGTCGCTGTTCTTCGAGCTGATCGTCAACATCGCCTATGTCGCCGTCTTCTTCCTGCTGACGAAACGCGTGCTGAGCGTGCTCATCGCCGTCAGCCTGGTGCTGCTGGTGGTCGCCTCTATCATTGCCGGCACGCTCGACTTCGGCATGACCGGCTCGACCATCATCAGCGGCCTGCCGCGCGTCTGTTTCTCGTTCTTCCTGGGCGTGCTGCTTTGCCGGTCCATGACACGCTATCAAAGCGGGCTCGGCTTCCTGCGGCGCGGCTGGTGGGTCGAGGGTGCGATCGCGCTGACGCTCATCGTCTTTGCCATCGCGCCGGCCGGCGGCGCGCGCGTCGCCTACGATCTCGCCTGCGTCGTCCTGGTCTTCCCGGCGCTGGTGGTGGTCGGCACTATTGCGCCGACGGCGCCGCGCCTGTCAGGCCTCTATGGCTGGCTGGGGCGGATTTCCTACCCGATCTACATCATCCACACGCCGCTGCTGATGATCATCGCCGGGGCGGGCAAGGCCGCAGCGATCGACCCGTTCGCGCATCATCCCTGGTTCGGCATCGTCATGGCGGTTTCCGTCATCGTCATCGCTGACATCGCCACGCGCCTCTATGACGAGCCGTTGCGCCGCTTCCTGCAGCGGCTGATGCTGCGCAAGCGCGCCGTCGCCTGAGATAAGCAAGTCAGACGCGCGCCGGCATGCGGCCGTTGGCGGTGTTCTCGTCCGGCACCGGAACATAGGCCCGCCTTGCCCTGGCGAGCGGCACCGGGCGCAGCTTGAACAGGCCGTAATAGACGATGAACGAGGCCATGAAATAGGGGCCGAGGATCTCGACCTCGAAGAAGGAGCGGATCAGCATCATTCCGACCGCGCCGGCGAGCACCACCGAATCGGCGCTCCAGTCACCGAACACCACCTTCGAAACATGGCCCCAGAAGGAGCGCAGGATGATCAGCGCCAGCATCGTCACGCCGATGAAGCCGAGCTCGACCAGCGTCTCGATATAGGTGTTGTGGAAATGGAAGCCGGTGCGGGTGGAGATGTAGAACTCGGCCCAGAGCCGTTCCGGATCGGCAAAACCCTGGATCCAGTAGGCGGCATAGCCATAACCGAGCACCGGACGCTGCTGCGCGGCGGCCCAGCCCTGTTCCCAGAGATAGGTGCGGCCGGTCAGCGTCGAATCCTTGCCGAAGATGCCGAGCACGACATCGAGCAGGCCAAGGTTCAGCGCAGCCATCACACCGCCGACCAGCGCCGTAGCGCCGACGACGAACAGCACGCGGCGGTAGCGGCGTGACAGAACCTTGCTCATGGCAAGCAAAGCAACGACACCGATCACCGCCGGAAGCGAAGCGATTGACGTCGCCGAGTGGGCGATCGCCAGCATATAGACCGACAGCAGGATGATCGGCGCGGTCCAGACGAAGCTCATCCAGTTGCGCCGGTAGAAGGCCAGAAAAGCGAAGCAGAAGAAGATGCCGAGCGAGGCGAAGAAGCCGATCTGGTTCTTGGAGCCGAAGGCGCCGACGAAATTGGTGGTGCCGTCGATAGTGTCGAGCGCATAGGCGCCAACCTTCAGCGAATACAGCAGCACGATGAAGATGCCGATCAGCGAGCCCAGCACCAGCGTGCGCGTGCTGATGGTGCGCGCCGCGATGTAGGCGCACAGCATGTGGGAGAAATATTGCAGCCCCGCCCGCGCGCTGGTGCCGGCCGCTTGCGACCAGAACAGCGACAAACAGACATAGGCCGCAAACAGCAGCGGCAGCCAGGCGCTGGAGAGATCGCGGGCGAAACGCCGGTAGTCGACGAACAGCAGCGGCAGCCATACCAGATAGTAGGCGAGGATCAGGATCTGGCCGAAATTGGTGGAGTAGGCGAAGGCAAAGACCGACACCGCAACGGCGAAGGCGGCATAGGCCTTGTTGTTGTCCGGATCGATCAGAATGGATTTCGGGATCTTCATATCCGTACCGGATTTCTCATGCTGCCGCCTTTCAGCTGGGCTGAAGCGCCCATGGTCGGCTTTTCTGCGTCATGCGCGATCGCCGGAACCTGCCCTTGCCGGATCCCGATCAGCGGGCATCCATTGTGCAGTGCACAATATAACCTCTATCGCCTGTCACTCAATGGTAAATTTGCCGCGAGGGGTAAAGTTGCCGCAGGCAGGGCCAAAACGAACATGCAACCGACAAATGGCGTTAATGCGGCTCGCTCGTTCGAAAATTCAAACTGTGGCCGCTACCACAGCGCTCCGCCGGTGATCTGGATGTTTTCCATGGTGATGCCCTTGGCCAGATCCGAGCACAGGAACACGGCTAGAGCCGCGATTTCCTGCGGCTGCAGCATGCGCTGCTGGGGATTGCCCTTGGCGATCTCGGCCATCGCTTCCTCGGCGGTTCTGCCGTTGCCCTCACGCTCGACCACCTGCGCCACGTTGCGGCGCATCAGTTCGGTCTCGACCCAGGTCGGGCTGATCATGACGCAGGTGACACCGTGCGCGGCGCCTTCCAGCGCCACGCAGCGGGTAAGGCCGAGCAGCCCGGCCTTCGAGGCGCAGTAGGCCGGGTTGTCCTTCCAGCCGACGGAAGCCGCTGTCGAGCCGATGTTGACGATACGGCCCCAGCCGCGCTCGATCATGCCGGGCAGCACAGCTCGGGTGACGCGGAACGCTCCGCTCAGATTGGTGTCGACGATCTTGTCCCACAGTGCGTCGGAATGGCCGCAGACCGGCTGTTCGGCGGTGGTGCCCGCGGCATTGACCAGTATGTCTCCCGGGCCGATGGCGGCTTGTGCGTCAGCCGCAAACCGGTTGGTCACATCGCTGTCGCGGACATCGAGATGGGCGGCATAAACCCTGGTGCCGTGTGCCGACAGGGCCAACCGCACGCGCTCGATTTCATCGGCGCCGGGATAGTAGGCGGCGTCGGTTCTGTCGGCGCCGGCGGGGGCGATGTAGGAGCCGACCGCTACATTTGCGCCGGCCTGCGCCAACGCCGTCGCAATGGCGAAGCCCATGCCGGAAAACCCGCCGGTGACGATCGCACTGCGGCCGGAAAGGTCTGTCATGGGCAGTGAATCTCCGATGCCGACGTTTGATGCCATAGTCTTAGACCCAGCCCGGTGACGAGCGCTACCTTGCCTGCAGCGCTGGTCACCACGTCGCTAAAGCGGTTTGCCCAGCCACTCGCGATAGAAGCCTTCGAGATCGGGTTCGAAATCATGCACGATCGGATAGCCGGGTGCTGCCGCCTCGACCTCGTGCATGGTGCCGCATTGCGGGCAGATGAATTCGCGGATTTCCATCCATTGCGGATCGGGGATATCGCTGTTGGGATAGATCTCGCGCAGCGCTGCCTCGGTGTTGCGCACGTTGATCGCGGCCTTGAGCTTCCAGTTCTTGCGGTAGTCGCCGAAGGAGTGGCCGCATTCGCAACGGGTGATGCGCTCGTCGCCGCTCTGGCAGATGAACAGGTGATCCGAGACCGGCAGCAGGATCGGGTCCTTCCAGGTGACACGGTCCTGATAGACGGCGAGCATCTTGAAGAAGCGGTCGTCGTCCTTGTAGGCGCTCATGATGCGCTTTGTCTGAGGCCAGGGGAGCTTGCCGGCTGAGAGATCGCCGAGGACTTCCTTGCTGTACGAGGTCATGGCTTTGCTCCCGGCATGAAGATCGATCTGGCGTCGACGGTCCAGAAATCGCTGAAATCCCTGGTGAAGCGCGACGACAGCTTGATCGCGCTGGCATACATTTTCTTCACCTCGGGCGCGAAGTCGGCCTTCTCGACACGGCCGTGTTCGGCAGCGATCCAGTCGGAAACCGGGATCGCCTTGGCCAGACGCTCTCTGCGCATGGCGGCACGACGTTCGACGGTGGCGTCGATATCGGCAACCGGATAACCCTCGGCGTCGTCCTTCAGCACGATGCCGAAAATCTGGATCGCCGCCTGGCGGGTGAGAAAACCGTTCTCGACATCCCAGGCGGTCTTGACCGGATCGCGCTCCAGCACGTCGCCGTAACCGCCGCCACCATTGTAGGAATGGCTGAAGATGTCCCCCGACTTGTGCGGCGAGGTGATGTAGGGGCCTTCGACCACGGCATGGTCGCCGCCGATGTTCTTCTCGTAGTCGGAGACATGCGGATCGATACCTGGGGCATGCGCGAGCGGTTCGCCTTTTGCCGCCAGTTCATGGATGTTGGAATTGCGTACCGCGCGATGCTTCTGGCAGGTCGGCGCGGGATAGCCGCCACACATGCCGCCATTGTCGAATACCCGCGAGGAGTGTTCCGAGGTGTGCAGTCGCAGGTGCGAGGTCTTGTTGATCAGCCAGGTCGAGACGAAGGAACAGCCGCCGCGATATTTGCCGGCGCCCCCTGAATTGGGGACGATCGAGCGGCCGATATAGACCATCGGCATCGATTGTTCCCAGACCTCGATGTTGCCCATGTCGGATTCCGGATTCCAGCCGACATAGGCGGTGTCGAGGCCATCGGCGATGGCCAGCGCGCCGGAGCCGGCGGCGGCGCATTCGAAATGCGCCATGCCGAACGGCGTACCGTACTGGCTTTCGCCGCCCATCTCGATCATCGGGCTGTTGACCTGGCCAACGAAGGCCTCCTCGACGAAGCCGCGCGCGACGAAGCCGCGCGACAAAAGGCGCTGGAACACGCCATAGGCCGGCAGCAGCAGCGCCCAGGATGTGGCGGTCGCCACCATCTCATTGTCGGGGTTGGTCCAGGTGCCGTGCGGCAGCTTCAGCTCGGTCGCCATCCAGGCGCCGTCATTGACCAGGCCCTCGAAATTCATGTGCTGGGTCAAGGTGACGAACATGCCGCCATCCATGCCGGCCGGCGTGCAGTTCATCGAATGGTAGCCCCAGGGCTGCGTGCCCTCGAAGTCCATGGTGATCTTGCCGTCGGTGGTGATCTCCATCTCGATCGGGATGTTGTAGAGCCAGTCGGGATCGCCAAGCAGCTGGAAGCCGGGCTTGCCCGCCGTGACATGGCCGTAGAAGGTGTGGCCACGATAAATGCCGGGCACGGTGAGCTGGCGGGTGCGGGCGAGCTGGGCGCGACGGCCCTCCTCGATGAACTCCTTCGACACCTTCATCCAGTAGTCGAGGCCGATCTCGGAGATCAGCTGCTTGACGCTTTCGCGCATGTCGATGCAGGAGGCGACCTTGGCCTTCTCGTCGAGCACCCAGTAGATCGGCATGCGTAGATTGCGCTCGCAGCGGATGACGTAGTCGCGGCGGATCTCGTCATTCTCGCCGATCTTCTCGGCGCAGACGAACAGGCCTTCGGTGAAGCGCTCCTGCGCCAAGCAGACGTCGCCGCCGGGCGTGATGCCGCCGGCTTCGAGCTCGTGGCAGACCGCACCGGCCCAGCCGACCAGCGTGCCTTGATGGAAGATCGGCACCACGTCCATGACGTCGGGCACCTGCACGGTGCCGATGAAGGCATCGTTGTTGGCAAAGATGTCGCCTTCGCGGATCTTCGGGTTTTCCTCGTAATTGTTCTTGATCATCCATTTGATGAAGCGGCTCATCGTGTGGACGTGGACCATGATGCCGTTGGACAGCGCGATCGCATCGCCCTCGGGCGTATAGATCGCCACCACCATTTCGCCGACTTCGCGCACGCCGGGCGAGGCCGAGATGCGGCGGGCCATTTCGCGGGCCGAGACGCAATAGGCGCGCAGCTTGGTGTGCAGCGTCTCGAATTTCAGCGGGTCCTGGTTGCGTAGCGTGAGCTCGGTGATGCCGTCATAGCAGCCGGTCTCTTCCATCAGCCGTTCTGAATCGAGCAGCCGTTCGCGAAGGCGCAGGGCCGAGGCAGGTCTGTCCAACATGGCGGTGCCCTTTCAAGAATGGGTGTAATGCAGCAGCGTCCACTCATCGACGTGGACACGGTCCTGCGGATGAACAACGAGCGTGGTGGCGGGATGTTCGATGATGGCCGGACCGATCACCTCATGGCCGGGCTGCAGTAGGTCCATCTCGTAGAGATTGGCCTTGTGCCAGCGTCCCCCGATATAGGCCTCGCGCACGCCCTTGTGCGCTGCTGCCGGGGCCGACTTGCCGAGCGGGCGCTTCAAGAGCACCGGCTTGACCTTGTCGGCGGTGGCGATCAATCCGAGCTCGGTGATGGTGAAGCCGGCTTCGCCATAGCGCGAAATGCGATGGTTGACCTTGGCGTAGACCGCCTCGAACTCGTCGATGACCCTACGCATGTCGTCAGCCGAATTGACCTCGGCAAGCGGTGCCATGACCTCGACATCCTCGAGCTGGCCGGTGTAGCGCATCATCAGGAACGGCACGGTCTTGATCTTGTCTCTGATATGGCCGTCGCTGATCATCTCGTCGACCGCCGCCTTGGTGAGATCATTCCAGACGTCGGTGACCTTCTTGCCGAAAGCGAGCAGCTCGTCATCGCTTGCGCGGGCGCCGATGTCGTGCTGCGTCGAGACCGAATGCCGACGCATGAAATCGGCGGTGGTGCAGCCGAAGGCCGAGAAGGCGGCGGCAAACTGGAAGGTGATGATGTCCCTGAAGCCGATGCCCCTGGAGCAGCCGGCCAGATGCAGCGGACCCGAGCCGCCATAGGACAGCAGCGTGAATTCCGAGGGATGGATGCCCTGGCCGGAAATGACCCGGCGCAGCGCGTTGTTGGCATCGGCTTCCAGCATGTCGATCATGCCTTCGGCAGCCTCCTCGACACCGACGCCAAGGATGCTGGAGCATTTTTCCTCAAACGCTTTGCGCGCCTTCTGGACCTGCAAGACGACCTTGCCGCCGAGGAAATAATACGGGTTGAGGCGGCCTAGTATGGCGTCGCAATCGGCGATGGTGGGTTCAGTGCCGCCCTTGGCGAAGCAGATGGGGCCGGGGTCGGAACCGGCGCTTTCCGGCCCGAGCGAGACTTTCTTGGTCAGCGGGTCGACCTTGAGGATCATGCCGGCGCCGGCGCCGATCGTGTCGAGATGCAGCGTCGGCACGTTGAGCTTGAAACGGTCCATCAGCGGCTCGTTCTCGATCCGCGTCTGGCCGCGCGAAATGACGCCCATGTCGAAGGAGGTGCCGCCCATGTCCGAGCAGATCAGGGAGTCGTTGCCGATGAGCTTGCCGACATAGGCCGCGCCGAGAATACCGCCGATCGGGCCGGAAATCATGGTTTCGTGCAGGCGCGGATGGTTGATTGAGGTCAGGCCGCCAAAGGACAGCAGCGTCTGCACGCCGTATTTGAAGCCGTATTTTTTCGAAACGTCCTCGATACCCCTAAGCTGCTTGCGGCCGCGCGACGTCGCGTAGGCTTCGATCAGCACCGAGTTCAGCCGCGACTGTTCGCGGATGACCGGGCGGACCTCGTGGCTGGTGTAGATGAGGATGTCGGCGCCGGCTTTCAGCACCTCCTCGCGGCATATCTCGGCGATGCGCTTTTCGTGCACCGGATTGACGTGCGAGAAGATGGTCATGATGCAGATCGCCTCGACCTTGTCGGCAATCAGCTTCCTGGCCGCAATCGCGACTTCATGCTCGTAGAGCGGCAGCACGATGTCGCCGAACTGGTCGATGCGCTCGGTGACGCCATGGGTGCGACGGCGCGGCACCAGCGGACCGGGATGATGGTGGGTCACCGCATGCAGCCGGTCGGCATAGGAATAGTCGGCCCAGGCCTGCAGGCCGCGACCCATCAGGATCATGTCTTCCAGACCCTTGGTGGTGATCAGGCCAAGCCGGCGCCCGGTGCGCGACAACAGTGTGTTGAGCATGCCGGTGCCGGAATAGAGCACGACGTTGACGCCGGAGAACAGCTGCTCCAGCGAGATGCCCCAGGCGTCGGCCGCGTCTTCGGCCGATGCGAGGAAGCCTTCGGCCTCGTTCTTCGGCGTGGTTGCCGACTTGCCGATCTTGAAGTGGCCGTCCTGGTCGACAAGGATCGTGTCGGTCATGGTGCCGCCGGCGTCGATGCCGATGACGATTGGATTGCCGACGATGGGGCTGGTGAGGTTGGGTTGGGTCACGGTCGCCTCAGGATTGCTCTAGGATGGCTCAAGCTAGATTCCTTGGGCGGCCTTGCGCCATATGCCAAAAGACACAATGACCGCCGGACCGGGATAGCCGAGAAAAGGGCATGCGCATGGGCAATATCTGGGGGCCGCTCGCCAGGGCGATTGCCGCCACCGGTACGGACAGGCATGTCGACTGCCTGATCGACCTGATCGGCGCCGATATCGAGCACGATCTCGTCACCGTGACCCGATATTCGGCGACGCAGACGCCGGAATTCATCAAGCACCGGCGCTTCTCCGACGAGATGGTCCGGCGCTATCTCGACAATTACTACGTCTTCGACCCGTTCTATGCCTCGTGGCGGCGTGAACGCCGGCTGGGCATCCTGCCGCTGAAGCGGCTTGCCGACGACGAAGCCAAACGCGGCCAGTACATAGCCGGCTTCCTGGCGCAGTCGGAGATCTGCGACGAGGTCGGCATCATGCTGGCCGATGGCGGCGACTGGTGCCTCGGCATCTTCCTCGACCGCTCGACCTCCACCTTCAAGGAGAGCGAAATCGCCCTGCTGGACGAGCGGCTGCCGGTGTTCGAGGCCTTGCATGCGCTCGACATCAAGGCGCGCGGCACCGAGTTCTCCCGCACATCGGCGCCGACCGGCCCCGGCGCCTCGCCCCGGCAAGAGCCGACCATTCCTGCGAGCCTGTGGCCGGAACTGTCGCTGCGCGAGCGGGAATTGGTTCAGTTGATCCTGGCGGGACATCCGACCGCCAACATCGCGGAACGGCTCGGCATCGCCGTCGGCACGGTGAAGAACCACCGCCGCCGCATCTACGAGAAGCTCGACATAACCACCGAACGGGAGCTGTTTTTGCAGTTCTTCCAGCATCGGGCAGACGGTTAGTCCGCCATCGATATGGCCGTCAGTCGTGCAATTGCCTGGAAATCGGCGGGCCGACAGTAAAGCCGGAGAATGTTACCTCAAACCCTTCGCGCTGCGGCGAGCAGCACATCATGCCGACATCGACGGATTTGGAGATCGGGAAATAAGCCAGCCGCACCGGCTTCCACTTGCCATCGGTGGTATCAAGATATTGGATGCGGATCGCCTCGGCATGGCGGGTCAGCCGGATGCGCACGCCGTCGGGGCCGGTGGGAATGCTGAGCAGCGACCAGTCCGAGGTGTCGTTGGTGACCACCACCGAAAAGTAAGCCAGCCCGTCGGTGTATTCGATGCCGGCCTTGATCCAGTGCGTTTCACTCAGCCGCAGCATCAGCCCGGCCTGGTCGTAGAGCACCTTGTAGTCGCCCTTGACCGTGACTTCGGCGCTGAAGTCACCCTCGACCGGCCGATACAGGAAATGGCCATTGTCACGCCAGAAACCGTAGAAGGTTTCGCGCCAGAAGTCGGTTTCCCCGGCGGTGCGCACATGCACGATGCCATCGCCGAAGGCATGGTGCGGCGGCGGGTTGAGCCAGGTCAGGTCCTCTTTCGCCGCTGCCATCGGGTCACCCGTCGATCAGCCGGCGAATGTATAGGCTGTCTTCACCGTGGTGTAGAACTCCGCGGCATAGCGGCCCTGCTCGCGCGGGCCGTAGCTCGATCCCTTTCGGCCACCGAACGGGACGTGGAAATCGACGCCGGCGGTCGGCAGATTGACCATCACCATGCCGGCCTCGGAATTGCGCCGGAAATGCGTGGCATGCTTGAGGCTAGAGGTGCATATCCCGGAGGTCAGGCCGAAGGGCGTGTCGTTGGCAACCGCAAGCGCCTCGTCATAGTCCTTGACGCGAATGACGTTGGCTACCGGGCCGAAGATTTCTTCCCGCGAAATGCGCATGGCGTTGGTGCTCTCGGTGAACAGCGCCGGCCGGAGGTAGAAGCCGGGCGTTTCGCGATCCAGCCGCTCGCCGCCGAAGGCGAGGTTGGCGCCTTCCTGGCTGCCGATGGCGATATAGTCCTCGTCCTGCTTCAGCTGGCTCGCATCGACGACGGGCCCGATCTGGGTCTTGGCATCAAGCGCATCGCCGATGACGAGTTTTTCCAGGCGCTCCTTGAGCACGGCAACGAAGCGGTCATGAATGCCTTCGGTCACCACCAGGCGCGACGAGGCCGTGCAGCGCTGGCCAGTCGAGAAATAGGCGCCGTTGATGGCGCACTCGACCGCCGTGGCGAGGTCGGCGTCGTCGAGCACGACCATCGGATTCTTGCCGCCCATTTCGAGCTGGAACTTGCGCATGTGCTCGACGCTTGCCGCGGCCACGCGTCTGCCGGTGCCGACCGAGCCGGTGAAGGTGATGGCGTTGAGGTCGGGGCTGTCGAGCATGGCCTGGCCGACCACCGAGCCCTTGCCCATGACCAAATTGAGCACGCCTTTCGGCAGGCCGGCGCGGTGCAAGATGTCGACGATGGTCCAGGCGCTTTCGGGAACGAGTTCGGCTGGCTTGAAGACGATGGTGTTGCCGTGGGCGAGCGCCGGCGCGATCTTCCAGGTGGGAATGGCGATCGGGAAATTCCACGGCGTAATGATGCCGACGACGCCAACGGCCTCGCGGGTGATCTCGACGCCGACGCCCGGGCGCACGCTGGGCACCAATTCACCCGACAGGCGCAGCGTCTCGCCGGCGAAGAAGTCGAAGATCTGGGCGGCGCGGATGGTCTCGCCAATGCCCTCGGCCAGCGTCTTGCCCTCTTCGCGCGACAGCGCGCGGCCGATCTCGTCCTTGCGCGCCATGATCTCGTCCGACGCCTTTTTCAGCACGGCGTGGCGCACCAGCGGCGCCGAACGCGACCAGGCCGGGAAGGCGGCTTTGGCCGCCGCTATGGCCTGCTTTGCCTGTTCGGCGCCGGCCGAGGCATATTCGCCAACGACATCGCCCGTGTTCGAGGGATTGATGTTGCGCGAGCCGGCCTCGCCCACCCACTCGCCATCGATCAGATTTTTACGAAACAGGCTCATGTCGCGGTTTCCTTGTATTGGTTCGCTGGGGGTGCCGTATGCCTGAATTATTTATCAGACAAATGACGACACTGTGAGGGCTGAAATCTAGCTGCGGACTGGATAGCCGATGGCGCGCGGCTATGAAAGCCGCGACCTCAAGATGGACAATATGAAGCGGCCCTGTCAGGTCGGAAAAGTCCAGAACAGGCAAGCCAGCGTCGCCGCGGCGAAGATGACGAAGAACAAGCTCCTGAGCAGGATGTTGCGGCGCAGCTCGTTCATGGTGAAATGGCTGCCAACGATGGCCGCGGCGAACAGGAAACGCCAGTTCAGGAGCGCCCACAGCACGCTGCTCTGGCCGAAAGCCCAGCGGGCGACGAGACAGCCGACAATTGTGGCGAACAGGGCAATCACAGCCCAGAACAGCGCATCCGCAGCATGGGTCAAGACGATGCCGGCGGCGCGGATCGGCAGGATCATCATCAGCATGGCGCCGAAAAAATAGACGGCGGCGAGTGGCAGGAACGACCCGGCATCGGCGATGCCGTCCAGCCGCCTCACCCCGATCGCGCCATAGGGATAGCCGTGCCTGGCGACCGCCAGGCTGAGCGCCATGAGCAATGCGGTGAGCACCGCGACCAATGCGAATGTAATGAGGGCCTTGCTCATGCCGTTCCTTGCTTTGAGGCCCTGTCAGAGCCGAATCACGAGGAACGATTTTAGCGCACGGTCCGCGATTGCGCGTCAGCTTTGCTGAGCGTTGCGCTCTTCACCGATCGCTGTTTTCGAAGGCGCCCATGCCTTGCGCGATCAGATTGGTTGCCATGACAAGCGAAACGATGGCCGCCGAGTTGAAGATCACCACCCACCATTTGCCGCCGGTCAGGAAGCCGTAGCCGTCGGCGACCGCCAGTCCCCAATCGGCTGAGGGAGGCTGGATGCCGAGGCCGAGGAAGCTCAGCGTGGCGATCGAAAAGAAGGCGTAGCCAAGCCTTGTGACCAGCTCGATGAGGATGGTTTCCCTGACATTGGGCAGGATCTCGAGGAACATGATGGCAAGAGCGCTCTCGCCGCCGAGGCGGGCGGCGCTGACATAGTCGCGGTCGCGCTGTTCGCGCACGGCGGCACGCACCGTCCGTGCCACCAGCGGGGCATAGGCGATGCCGATCACCAGGATGACGGTGAGGTTGGACGGCCCGAGCGCGACAAGCGTCATGGTGACGAGAACGATGAAGGGAAAGGCCATCAGCGTGTCGAGCAGCCTGGCACCGATGGCGTCGACCAGCCCGTCGAAATAGCCGAGCACGAGCCCAAGCACGCTGCCGGCGGCAACGCCGAGCAGGGTTGCCGCCGGCGCGACCAGCAGGATGTCGCGCGAGCCGACGACGATGCGCGACAGCACGTCGCGGCCGAGCTGGTCGGTGCCGAACCAGTGCGCGGCGTCGGGCGGTGCCAGCATGACCAGGAAATCCTCGGCATAGGGGTCGTAAGGCACAAACAGGCTGCCGAACACGGCGCAGCCGACCCAGAACAACAGCAGCAACGACCCGACGGTGACCGAGGGCGGCAGCTGCGAAACAGTCTCGCGGATGCGACTTGCTGCCCGCCAGCCCAGCGTACGGCGCTCCGGCAATTCCATCAGTTCCATCATGGCGAGACACGGCGGCGCTGCCGCGGATCGAGCAAGGCATTCACGAGATCGCCTGCCGCGGCCGACAGCACGAAGATGGTCGCCATGACCAGCACGCCGGCTTCGAGCATCGGGAAGTCACGCGACTTGGCGGCGTTGAGCACCAGATTGCCGAGACCCTGTATGCCGAACAGCGCTTCGATGACCACCAGCCCGCCAAGCATGTAACCGGTCTGCGTCGCGAGCACGGCGATGGTCGGCGTCAGCGCATTGCGCAGCACGTGCCGGATGAGGATTTCGCGATGCTCGAGGCCTTTCAGGACGGCGGTGCGCGTATAGTCGGCGGCCAGCGCCTCGATCACGCCGGCCCGCGTCATGCGGGTGATGTAGCCGGCAAGGTTCAGCACCAGCGGCAGCGCCGGCAGGATCAGATAATAGCCACTGACCCACAGCCCGGCGCCATCGGGAGCAGCGCCGGTGATCGGGAACCAGTTCAGCCACAGGCCGAAGACGATGAGCAACAGCAGGCCGGAGACGAAGTCCGGGACGATGCCGAAGGACACGCCGGCGAGTACGATCAGGCGGTCGATAAAGCGGCCCTGGTTGAGACCGGCGACGATGCCGGCGCCGATGCCCAGCGGCAGCAGAAAGACGAGGATAATTCCGGCAAGGGCCGCCGAGCGCTTGAGGCTTTCCAGAACGAAGGGCGCCACCGGCAGACGCAGCGACAGGGAGGTGCCGAAATCGCCTGACAGCACGCTGCTGAACCAGTGCCAGTATTGCACGAGCACCGGCTGGTCGGCGCCGAGCTGCCTGTTCAGCGCCGCGACGGCCTCGGCATCGGCGAACGGCCCGAGCATGAGGCGACCGACATCGCCGGGCAGAACCTGCCCGGCGAAGAATACCAGCATGCTGACCAGCCACAGCGTGAGCAGAAGCGAGGCTGCCCGCGCCGACACAGTGCGGCCGGTCAGCATCGGATTTTAGTGCCCGGAGTGGCTGGACGTCTCGCAATCATGCCTGGGCGAACGTCACGCGGTCGAGCAGCAGATGCGAGATCGCCGTGAAGCGGACGCCCTCGACCTTCGACGAGACGATGCGGCTGTATTGCGAGAAGTAGCTGATGATCAGCGGCGTCTCGTCCAGCAGCAAGGTCTGGATCTTGCCCGCGGCAAGGCGTTGCGCCTGAAGGTCGCGGGCCTTGCCGTATTCGAGCAGCAGCCCGTCATAGGCCGGGTTGTTGAAATGCGCGGCGTTCCAGGCGCCCGAACTCTTCAGCGTCGCGTTGAGGAAGATGTCGGGCGTGCCGCGATGTCCGAAATCGGTGATGCCGAGATTGGAATCGAGCCATGGCGACGAGCCGAACTTCGCCGAGCCATAATAGGCGTCCTGCGGCAGCACGTTGAGCTTGATGTCGATGCCGGCCTTCTTGGCGAAGTTCTGGATCAGCACCGCATAATCGGGAATGTCATAGGCGCGTTCGGTGGTCAGCGTCACCGGGAAGCCGTTCGGCACGCCGGCCTCGCCAAGCAGGCGCTTGGCCTCGGCGATGTCCTGCTTGCGCTGCGGCACCGACGGATCGGCCGAGGGGAAGATCGGCGCGAACGGGGTGTCGTTGCCGACGATGGCGCGGCCCTTGAGCAAGCCCTTGACCACCGCCTCGCGGTCGATGGTGAGCGCCAAGGCGCGGCGGATGCGCTTGTCGGTGAACGGCGCCTGGTCGGTCCGCAGATGCACCTCGTCATGCGAACTTGCCTGCACGCTGAGCAGCTTGAAGTTGGGATTGCCCTCGATCGCCAGTTCGAGCCGGGTCGTGCTCGGGATGACGTCGAGCTGGCCGGCCTGCAGCGCCAGCACCTGCGCCTGCTCGTCGTCGAAGAACTTGATCTCGACGCGGTCGGGCAGCGCCTTGTCGCCCCAATAGTCTGGGTTGCGCACGAAGCTGGCGCCCTGCTTGGGGCGGAAGGATTCGAGCTTGAACGGGCCGGTGCCGTTGAAATTCTTCTCGAAATCGCCGGCATAGTCGGCCGGCAGGATGACGGCATTGTAGACGTCGGACGAGACATAGAAGGGGAAGTTGCTGTTGGGCCCGTCGAGATCAAAGGCGACTGTCTGGTCGTCGACGACCTTGGCGCCGCCCTTGGACAGGATGCCCTTATAGGCAGACAAAGCGGACGAACCGCTGGCCGGATCGACCAGCCGCTCGAAGCTCGCCACCACATCCTTGGCGGTGACGGTGCGGCCGTCGTGGAATTTCACGCCCGGCCGCAATTTGAAGGTCCAGCGGCTGGCGGTCTCGTCGGCCTCCCACGACAGAGCGAGCTTGGGCTGCAGACCGTCCTTGGGATCGTCGAGGATGAGATATTCGCCGACCTGGCTGATGACGCCGATGCTGGCCGGATCGGTGATGGAGACGGGATCGATCGCCTTGGTCGGCTGTCCGAGCCCAACGCGGACCGTGCCGCCGGCGCCGGCAGCGCGCGCAGTGCCGAAACCAGCAAGTCCCTGCGAGGCGGCAAAGCCGGTGAGGCCGATCAAGGCTGCGTATTTCAGCAGATCGCGGCGCTTGAGGAAGCCGGCCTGGTGCTCATCGACGGCGACGTTCCAGATGTCGCCGGACAGATTGCGAAGCGTATCGATGTCGTTGCGTTTGGTCATTTTGAAACCCCTGTCTGAAATGACTGTTGAATGGCTTAAGCGACTGGTTCGCCGTCGAGATGGATGCGGTCGACGGCTTGCGGGTAAAAGGCGATGAGGCCCCTGATCTTGGGCATTTCGGCAATGGGATCGCGGTAGCTCCAGGCGACATCGGGGCTTACCGAGCCGTCGGCGCGCCGGCCCGACCAGTAGGAGGCGATGCCCTTGTAGGGACAGCGCGTCGTGCTGTCCGAAGCGACCAGCCGGTCGAGCCTGACATCGTCCGGGTGCAGGTAGAAACGCGTCGGTAGATGCGTTTCGAACAGCAGCACCGGGCGATGGCTGTCGGCGATCAGTTCGCCGTCGAACCAGATTTGGACGTGACTTGAACTCTGCAGCACATCGATGCGTGCGTATGGATCGCGGGCGTGGACGAAGACCTCTTCTTCCTCCTCGAACCATTGGTCGACCGCCTTCCAGGTGAAGGCGATACGCCCGGCCAGCGGCGACAGATTTTCATCCGGCGGCGCGACAAGCGACCAGGCCGCGTTGGGCGAAGCTTTTTCTCCCGTCTCCAGGTTCCAATAGGTGGTTTCGCCACCGACGGGATGGCGCTGGCTATGCTCGGACGGCTTTAAGAGCGAGCGGTCCACCGAGGAGGCCGGGAAGAAATAGATCGGCAGAAAATGGTTGGAGCGCAGCACCAGGACGTTGCGGCTGTCGGCGATGGTGCGGCCGGCGAATTTGACCCGAATGCGCTTGGGGCTGTGCAGAACATTGATGAGCTGCGGAGCCGTGGCTTCGCGGGGCTGAAGTTTTGGCGCTGCGGTCATATCAATTGCCCCAAGTCAGGATACGGCGCGCACATTGTCGCGCTGTTCGGCGAAGCGGTTGGCCGGCCGAGCCAGGCCGAAACGGTCACGCAGCGTCCCCGGCGCATATTCGGTGGGGAATACGCCGCGGCGCTGCAGTTCCGGCACGACCTGCTCGGCAAAATTCACCCAATCCTCCGGGAGCAGCGGGAACATCAGGTTGAAGCCGTCGGCGGCACCTGCCTCGAACCAGTCCTGCAGCTGATCGGCGATCTGGTTCGGTGTGCCGACGACGGTCGGCACCGAACCGCTGTTGGCGAGCTTGCGAGCGATCTCGCGCAGAGTGAGGTTCTGCTTCGACCATTCCTTGACGCGATTGAGCGAGGTGCGGCCGCCATTGAAGGTGCTCTCGTCCGGCAGCGGCGGCAGCGGGCCGTCCGGCGGATATACGGAGAGATCGACGCCGCTCCAGCTCGAGAGAAGGTCGATGCCGACCCTATCGGGAAGCAAGCTCTGCAGATACTCCTGCCGCTCGCGTCCCTCCGCTTCGGAAGCTGCGACGATCGGCAGGATGCCCGGCAGGATCTTGAAGCTCTCGGGCTTGCGACCGTAACGGGCGAGGCGCTCGTTGATGTCCTGCCTATAGTTGATGCCGTCTTCCTTGGTGCTGTAGATGGCAAAGTGCGCATCGGCATGCGCGGTAGCGAAATTCTTGCCGTCTTCGGACGAGCCGGCCTGGACGATCAGCGGATGGCCCTGCGGCGGGCGCGAGACATTGAGCGGTCCGCGCACCTTGAAGTGCGGGCCCTTGTGGTTGATCGCATGGACCTTGTCGGGATCGGCGAAATAGCCCGATGCCTTGTCGATAAGCAGGGCTTCGTCTTCCCAGCTGTCCCACAGTGCCTTGACGATATCGAGGAATTCGGTGGCGCGCTCATAGCGAAAGGCGTGCTCGATATTGCCGTCGCGGCCGAAATTGCGGGCCTCCTCGTCCATGGCCGACGTCACCACATTCCAAGACGCCCTGCCCTTGCTGATATGGTCGAGCGTGGCAAACATGCGGGCGACATTGTAGGGCTCGCTGTAGGAGCTCGAGGCGGTGGTGATGAGGCCGATATGCCTGGTCACGCCGGCAAGCGCCGACAACAGCGTCAGCGGTTCCAGTCGGGCATTGGCGTAATGGGCTACGCCGCTCTGTACGGAATCCCAGATCGCGACATGGTCGGCGACGAAGATCGTATCGATCCTGGCGCGCTCGGCAGACTGGACGAGATCGCGGTAGAAGTCGAAGTCGAGCACTTCGCGGCCCGGCGCGCGCGGATGGCGCCACGACATGCGATGATCGCCCTGCGGATTGAAGAAAAACGCGCTGAGGATCATGTGGTCGCGTGCCATGCCGGTCTCCTTGCAGAACTGCTTCAGGCGACCGTCGCGATGCCTCGACCGGCTGCGACAATCTCTCCTGAGCGGTGAAAGGTAGATTGCGCTCCAGCTTAATTCGAGTAATTTTATAGAGATTGTGCGGCGCGAAAGCGGAAGCGATTGCCCTCGAAGACCGCGCCGAAAGAAAGTGGTTTCAGCAAGACATGTCGTCATCGGTTCTGAACGTCGAGCAGCTCACCGTCGCCTATGATGAACGCCGGGGATCGCATCCGGCCGTCAACGGCGTGTCGCTCACCATCGGCGAAGGCGAAGCGCTCGGCCTTGTCGGCGAGTCCGGCTCGGGCAAAAGCTCGGTGGCACTCGCTATTCTGCGCTATCTGCCGAGTAACGCCCGGATCGCCGCGTCGGCGCTCGAGTTCCAGCGCCGCGAGATCCGCAATCTCTCCGGCGAACAGCTGCGCCGGCTAAGGGGCGATCGCATCGCGGCCGTCTACCAGCATCCGGGTGCGGCACTCAATCCGGCCATGACGATCGGCCGGCAGATCACCGAAACGATCATGCGGCACCGCCCAGTTCGGCAGGACGAGGCGCGTGGGCGCGCCGCCGAACTGCTCCGCCGTGTCAGGGTGAGCAATCCGGAGCGGGTGCTCGATCTCTACCCGCATGAATTGTCGGGCGGCATGCAGCAGCGCGCCAACATCGCGATTGCCATTGCGCTCGACCCGTCGCTGCTGGTGCTCGACGAGCCGACAACGGCGCTCGACGCCAGCGTCCAGTCCGAGATCATCGCCATCCTGCAGGACTTGCGCCGCGATCACAAAACCAGCGTTCTGCTGATCAGCCATGACATCAACATGGTCCGCCGGGCCTGCGATCGGGTGGCCGTGATGCAGTCGGGGACGGTGGTCGAAAGCGGCACCGCCAACGATGTCTTCGAGAACCCTGTTCACGCCTACACCAAGGCGCTGATCGCCTCGATCCCGGCGCTCAACTTCACCAAGCGCGACGGCAGGCTGGCCGAGACGCACGCAACCGGTCCTTTGGCGCCTGTCCGCAGCGATCAGCCGGAAGCCCCACGTCCGACCGCCGTCGCCTGCAAAGGCATCAGCCACGCCTTCGGCCCCCAGCCCGTCCTGTACGATATCGACCTGGAGATAGGCCAGGGCGAGACATTCGGGCTGATCGGCGAATCCGGCTCCGGCAAGTCGACATTGGCAAGGATCGTGACCGGCCTGCAGACGCCGGACTCTGGGTCGGTCGAGCTGTTCGGCAGCACTG
Organism: Mesorhizobium sp. M0037; assembly: GCF_040323635.1. Taxonomy (NCBI): domain Bacteria; kingdom Pseudomonadati; phylum Pseudomonadota; class Alphaproteobacteria; order Hyphomicrobiales; family Phyllobacteriaceae; genus Mesorhizobium; species Mesorhizobium sp. M0037. The sequence continues at coordinate 64,604 of NZ_JAMYVB010000018.1, forward strand.
TCGCGCCGCGCGTCGAGAAAAGAAGCCTGAGCGAACGCCGCGACGTGCAGATGGTGTTCCAGTCACCCGACCGCACGCTCAATCCGCGCCAGCGGATCGGCAGGATCCTCAGCCGTCCGCTGCGGCGGCTCGCCGGCTTTGGCCGCAGCGAGGTGAAGCAGCGTGTCGGCGATCTCCTGGCCTCGGTTCGTCTTGCCGCTACGACCGTCGACCAGAAGCCGAGATCGCTGTCTGGTGGCCAGCGCCAACGGGCGGCGATTGCGCGCGCCTTTGCCGGCGTGCCGAAGCTCGTGGTGTTGGACGAGCCGACCTCTGCGCTCGACGTTTCCGTGCAGGCGACCGTGCTCAATTTGCTCAACGACCTGCAGCGCGACAAGGACACCACCTATCTGTTCATCAGCCACGACCTCAGGGTGGTGCGCTATATGGCCGACAGGATCGGCGTGCTCTATCGCGGCCGGCTGGTCGAGACGGGGTCATCCGAGCAGATTTTCCGTGGCCCCAACCACCCCTACACGAAGCTGCTTCTGGCCGCGTCCTCGGATGAGACGGCGCCGAGGGCTCCGGCTCAGCTCCACGCCGCGGCACACGATGCCGAGACCTCCGGATGCTCCTTTGCCGCCCGCTGTCCTGTCGCGCTGCCCGATTGCCGAAAGGCGCAACCACCCGTCAGGCAGGCCGGCGACGGTCATCTGATCGCCTGCTGGAGAGACGCAAGCAGTCTCTGATTGCGAAGCGGGCAACTGACAAGCCTTCCTTCGAGGAGATGTCCCCCGGCCGATGCGGCCGGAGGACAGGCTTGGGAGGCGCCTGACGTCGGCTGGAAATTTCCGGCGATGGTTTTGACCAGCGTCGATTTGCCGGCACCATTGTCGCCCGTCAGGCCGAGAACCTGGCCCTCATTGATGTCGAGCGAGACGTTGTCCAGCGCGCGAACGGCACCGAAATCCTTCACGATGTGTTCGAGACGCGCTAGAACCGGCATCGCATCCTCCCATGCAAATTTGTAAGTTTCTGATACAAATCATCGTTTGAAACTTGGGTCAATGGGCTTGGAATGCTGAATATTTGTTGCAATGCACCCAACCTTGGGTCTTTCAAACCGCCTAGAAATTATATTAGTATGTCAATCAAACAAATTGCGGAGAACGACGTGCTGGTGTCGACCGATCTTCGGCCGAACGAAACGCGGGCACTTGCGGCGCTGTTTCGTGCCGGCGCGTCGAGCCGAGCGGCGCTCGCACGCGATCTCGGCCTGACCCGGTCGACCACCGGCGCCCTGGTGCTGGGGCTGACGGAAGCCGGTCTGGCGCGCGAGCGGTCGGATGGAGCGGATGACGAGCAGGATAGCGAGGGTCGGGTCGGCCGTCCCGGTATCCTGGTCGAGATCGACGGCAATGGCGGCTTCTTCCTTGGCGCTTATATCGGCGTCAACTGGATCGCAGTCATAGCTGTCGACCTTGCCGGCGCGCGGCGTGCGAGCGCCTCTAGGGCATTTGCCGGCCCCGGTAGCACGCCCGAAGCCGCGGTCGACATCATCGGGGAACTCGTCGCCGAGATCCGCTCGCAATTGCCTGCGGGTACGCGCCCCTACGGGCTCAATGTCGCCGTGCCCGGCTTCCCCGCCGCTGACGGCGTCTCATACCATGCCACCATCCTTGGCTGGCATGGGGTCAATCTGGCGGAGCTTTTGCGCACTGCCTTTGGCGCGGACTTTCCAATCCTCTTGGAAAACGATGCCAATGCCGTGGCGGTGGCCGAGACATACCGGTCGCCGCCAGGAAAGGACGACGAGGATGCTCTGGTCATCCTGATCGAGAACGGCGTTGGCGGCGGCATCATCAATGCCGGCAGGCTGCATCGCGGCCGGCTCGGCGGCGTCGGCGAAATCGGTCATCTTCGCATTGGCGACGACGGTTTTGTCTTCGACGCGAAGCGCCCGGGGCGGCTGGAATCCTATGTCGGCAAGGATGCGTTGCTGGCTCGCTATTTGCACATAAGCGGACTGCGCGCCGGCCTGCATGAGTTTGTGGCGGCATTGGCCGACGGCGATCCGCCAGCCGTTGCCACCGCGCGTGACTGGGCGCTCTGGTTCGGTCGCGGGCTGGCGACACTTGCCTGCACCTTGCAGCCGGAGCGCATCATCCTCTCCGGCTCGGTCAATGCGGTCTATCCCTTTGTCGCCAAACAGGTGGAAGCTTTCCTCTCGGACTTCCTGGCTGAAGGTTATCCGGTTCCCACAGTCGAACTGTCGCGCGTCGGCGCCGACGGTCCGGCATTGGGCGCTGCCTGTCTGCTGCATCAGGCAGCTTTGTCGGGCGATCCGCAATTTCAACTTCGCGGCCTCGCCGCGCGCTAATCAGGAGAGATTCCATGCCTCGCAAAGACGAAAAGCGGCTGCGTGTCGGCGTGCTCGGCTGCGGTCCGATTGCCCAGGCGGCGCATTTCGAATCCTGCACCAAGGCACGCAATGCCGATCTCTATGCCATCTGCGATGTCGCCGACGATCTGCGCGACAGGATGGCCGCGACCTACGCGCCTGAAAAATCCTATGCCGACTACGGCCTGATGCTGGCCGATCCCGATCTCGATGCCGTCATCATCGCGACATCGGACATTTTTCACGTCAAGGCCGCGGAACTGGCGCTCGATGCCGGCAAGCATGTGCTTTGCGAAAAGCCGCTGGGCGTTTCGGTCGAGGAGGTCGAAGGCTTGCGGGCCACGCTCGACAAGAGCGGCAAGGTGCTCCAGGTCGGCCATATGAAGCGCTTCGATCCCGGCATCCAGGCGGCAAAGGCTTTCGTCGACGACGAAATGGGCGAGCGGCTGGCGTTCAAAGGCTGGTACTGCGACAGCACCCACCGCTACCCGATGACCGATGCGGTGCAACCGCTGATCATCACCAGCGCCAAGGCGCGCAAGCCTGCCGTCAATCCCAAGGCGGATCTGCGCCAATACTACATGCTGGCGCATGGCAGCCATCTCCTCGATACGGCGCGCCATCTGCACAGGCCGATCGAGGCGGTCGAGGCCCGGCTGACCGAGCGCTATGGCGCCTATTGCTGGTTCATCACCACCATCTTCGCCGACGGCACGATCGGCCATCTCGACCTGACGGTCGCCGTGCGCATGGACTGGCACGAAGGGTTCCAGATCTATGGCCAGAACGGCAGCGTTCTCGCGAAGACGTATAACCCCTGGTACTTCAAGAGCAGCGAGGTCGACCTTTTCCGCGAGGCCGATGGCAGTTGGCATCGGACGCTTGGCGCGGATGGCCACTTCTATCGCCGCCAGCTCGAAGGCTTTGCCGATGTCGTGCTGAATGGCGCGCCGATGATCGGCGCCGGCATCGAGGACGGCATCGCCTCGGTCAGGGGCATGGCGGCCATCGCCCGCTCGGCCGCTGCCGGCGGCCGCGCCGTCCGTCTGGCCGATGTCGACGGGGTGGTGTGATGCAGCTTGGGATTTTCGCCAAGACCTTCGCCACCACCGGCGCCTTGCCGGTGCTGCGCGCGGTCGCGGACGGCGGCTACACGGCGGCGCAGTTCAACATGGCGTGCCTTGGACTGCCGTCGATGCCGGACAGCATTGAGCTCGGCGCGGCCCGGTCCGTCGCTGAGGCGAGCGGTGAAACCGGGGTTTCGATCGCGGCGGTTTCGGGAACCTACAACATGATCCACCCGGATCGCTCGGTTCGTGTGTCAGGTCTTGCTCGGCTGGAGGTGCTGGCTGCGTCATGCGCTGACATGGGCACGCGCCTGATCACGCTGTGCACCGGCACAAGGGATGCGCAGGATCAGTGGCGCTGGCATCCCGACAATGCAAGCGAGGCGGCATGGAGCGATCTGCGGATGGAGATGGAAGCGGCGATCGCGATTGCCGAGCGCTTCGACATCGAGCTTGGCATCGAACCGGAACTGGCCAATGTCCTCTCCAGCGCCCGGGCCGCACGCCGCCTGCTGGACGAAATGAACAGCAAGCGCCTGCGCATCGTGCTCGATCCGGCCAATCTGTTCGAAGTGGCAGACAGCGCGGAGCGTCATCGCCTCATCGACGAAGCCATCGATCTGCTGGCCGCCGAGATCGGCATGGCCCATGCCAAGGACCGCCACGCCGATGGCAGCTTTGCCGCGGCCGGACAGGGCGTGGTCGACTTCCCGCATTTCATCGGCCGCCTGAAGGCTGCCGGGTTCGACGGCCCCTTGATCACACATGGCCTGACAGAGGCCGAGGCGCCAGGTGTCGGCGCCTTTCTGCGCACCGTACTGGAAGAGAGCGAGCGCGCGTGAAAGAGACCTTCAGCCGCGATGGCGTCGATCTTGCCTACCGGGACGTCGGCGCCGGGCTTCCCGTCATCTTTCAGCACGGCCTAGGCGGCGACGACGCGCAGGTCGCCGACGTGTTTCCCGATCTGCCGGTGACCCGGCGGGTGACGCTCGAATGCCGGGGCCAGGGCGGATCCAGCTACGGGCCGGTCGAGCGGCTTTCGGTTGCGACGTTTGCCGAAGACGTCGAAGCGCTGGCCGACGCTCTCGGCATCGGCTCGGCCGTCGTCGGCGGCATCTCGATGGGTGCCGCGCTGGCGCTGCGCCTGGCGGTGCACAGGCCGGCTCGTGTGCGGGCGCTGGTGCTCGCCCGACCAGCCTGGGTGTCAGAGCCTGCACCCGCCAATATGAGGCCCTATGCCGTGGTCGGCGATCTCCTGATGCGCCATTCGCCTGACGCCAGGCGTCTGTTCGATGACAGCGCAGTTGCCGCAGAGCTAGCGAGGCTGGCGCCGGACAATCTCGCCAGCCTGCAAGGCTTCTTCAATCGCCCGGACCCGGTTCTGTTCGGTAGGTTGCTGGTGGCGATCGCGGGCGATGGTCCGGGCGTGAGCGAGGCGGACATCCGCGCTATCGCGGTGCCGACCCTTGTCATCGGCCATGACCATGACCTCGTCCATCGACTGGACGACGCACAGACGCTGGCCGGGCTCATTCCGTCGGCCCGGCTTTGCACCATCACAGCCAAATCGCAGGATCGCGCCGCCTACCGGCTGGAATTCCGCGCCTGTCTTTCGGAATTCCTGGAACCGCTCGCATGACCGACAAAACGGCGGATGAGACCATCGCCGTGGTCGAGATCGGCGGCACGTCAGTCAAGGTTGGCTTTGCCGATCGCGGCCACCCGGTGGATTTCGCCCGCACCTACCCGACCGCGCAACTGCGCCAGGGCGCGCCGGTGGTGGGATTGGCAGATGCGGTCACCGCAGCCTGCCGCGATGCCGGGCTCAAACCTGCACGGGTCGTTGCGACGGTGCCTGGGTTCATCGACCGCGACTTCGACACGGTGCTGCACACGGCCAACATTCCCGAACTGAACGGTATCCGGCTGGGTACGGAACTGGCATCGCGGCTCCGCGTTCCCGTGCGGCTCGAACGCGACGTCGTGCTGCAATTGCTGGGCGAAAGCGTTGCCGGCGCGGTGAAGCGGCAAAAGGAGGTGCTGGCGGTCTATCTTGGCACCGGCATCGGTGCGGCCTATCTCGGCAAGGACGGCATTTTCAGGGGTGGCGGCTGGGCGCTCGAGATCGGCCACATGCCGATCTACCGGCCCGACGAAAGCGGTCCGCCAAACCGGGTCGAGACCTATGCCTCAGGGGCAACGCTCGTCGAACTCGCGACAGACTACGATATCCCGGTGGCCGATCTGTTTTCGGCGGCCGGGCAGCCGCCATCGCTGCGCGAATGGCTCGACGAAATCGTCTGGCAGCAGGCGGTGGCCGTCGCAACCGCAGCCGCCCTGTTTTCCCCGCAGACGATCCTGATCGGCGGCGGTATCGTCGACATGAAGTCCTATCCCCGCCAGACGCTCAAGCAGCGCATCGCGGACAGCCTGCCGCATTCGCTTGTTGTAGAGCCTCTGGACATACGCTGGGCGGCCCTGGGCTGGCAGGCGGCGATCCATGGCGCGGTGCTGCTCGGCGCGGTGTGATCGCCGTGGTTGCTGTCGGCGAAGGATTACTTGATCGTCTTGCCGTCCGCCCCAAACCGGTATGTCTTACCCGGCTCGGGCGTTGCATACAGCGTCGCACCGGGCTCGGCGTCGTAGACACCGAAAATGCGCACCGTGATCAGCCCGGCCTTTTCGCAGTCGAGATAGAGGTTGGTGTCGGCGCCGAGATGTTCGGCGTGCACCACCGTTCCCTTCCAGGCGCCGGATTTTGGATCCACGGTCAGATGCTCCGGCCGCACGCCAATGGTCTTGGCCGTCTCGCCCAGCCGCGCGCCGTCAATGAAATTCATCTTCGGCGAACCGATGAAGCCGGCGACAAACTCGTTTGCCGGCGAATTGTAGAGCTCCATCGGGCCGCCGATCTGTTCGATCTTTCCCGCATTGAGCACAACGATTTTGTCGGCCAGCGTCATCGCCTCGACCTGATCATGGGTGACGTAGATCATCGTTGCCTTCAGCCGGCGATGCAGCTGCGCGATCTCCAGTCGCGTGTTGACGCGAAGCGCTGCATCGAGGTTCGACAAGGGCTCGTCGAAGAGAAACAGTTTTGGCTCACGCACCACGGCGCGGCCGATGGCGACGCGCTGGCGCTGGCCGCCCGACAGTTCCGCCGGCCGCCGCTCGAGATACGGTTCCAGCGACAGCATCGACGAGGCGACGCCGATGCGGCGTTCGATCTCCGGGGCGGGCGTGCCGGCCTGCTTGAGGCCGAGGCCCATATTGTTCTTCACCGTCAGATGCGGGTAGAGCGCGTACGTCTGGAACACCATGGCAATGCCGCGTTTTGCCGGGGGCGTGGCCGAGACATCGGCGCCGTCGATCACCACCCTGCCGGAGGTCGAATCCTCCAGCCCGGCGATGACCCTGAGCAAGGTTGACTTGCCGCAGCCAGATGGGCCGACGAAGACGACGAATTCGCCGTCGGTCACTTCGAGGTTGATGCCTTTCAGCACCTCGACCGGCCCGAAGGCCTTCTTCACATTCTCGATTACCAGCGAGCCCACGGCTTCGTCCTTGTTCTAGAGTTTGCCCTACTAGAGCTTAACTGGGGCGCCGCTGCGCACGCTCTCATCGGCGGCAAGGCAGACGGCGAGCGATTTCACCGCGTCGTCCATGTGGCGGGTCAGGTCGATGTCTTCCCGGATCGCCTTCAGCACGAAGGCCTGTTCGAGGTCGCAGAGGTCCTGGTGGCCGGGTTCGCCGTCCATCGGCAGCATCTCGTCCGGCCTGGCGAACTGGCCGTCCGCACCCGTCGCAGCGCTGTGCAGGCGGATGGTCGAGGTCTTGGTGTGGGTGTCGATGTCGTCCGACTTCACACCTTCCTTCATGACGATCGACACGCAGCCATTGGGCGACATCACGTCCTTCACGAAGAACGCCGTTTCCGAAATCATCGGTCCCCAGGCAGCTTCGTACCAGCCGACCGAGCCGTCGTCGAACAGCACCTGCAGATGGCCGTAATTGTACATGGTCGGCGCGATTTCCTCGGTCAGCCGCAGCCCCATGCCGCGCACCTCGACCGGCCTGGCGTCGGTGATCTGCAGCATGACGTCGAGATAGTGCACGCCGCAATCGACGATCGGCGACGTCGTCTGCATCAGCTGCTTGTGCGTCTGCCAGGTCGGCCCTGACGATTGCTGGTTGAGGTTCATGCGGAAGACATAAGGGCCGCCGAGCTTGCGCGCTTCGGCGATGAGCCGGACCCAGGACGGGTGGTGGCGGAGGATGTAGCCGATCACCAGTTTTCTGCCGTTGGCCTTGGCCGCGGCGACGACGCGCTTGGCGTCGGCGACCGTCGTTGCCAGCGGCTTCTCGACGAAGACGTGGCAGCCGGCCTCGAATGCCTTCACCGCATAGTCGGCATGGCTGTCGGAATAGGTGGCGATGCAGGCGACGTCGGGCTTTTCATCGCGCAATGCATCGTCGAAGGAACGACGGATGTCATAGCCCGACAGTCCTTCCGGCAATGGCACGTCGGAGCGGTTGATGAGTGCTGCGATCTCGAAACCCGGATTTGTGTGGTAGGCCAGCGCATGGCTACGCCCCATATTACCGAGGCCTGCGACGACGACGCGAAGGGGCGATTTAGAGGTCACCTAACTACTCCAGATGTTCCAGTTGTTCCTTCTGAGAGGGTGTCACCCCACCCGGCGCTTCGCGCCGACCTCCCCATCGAGGGGAGGTAGGACGTTGGCGCGAACACCCTCACTGCCAAAGAAGCTTCTCCGAAAGTCGCCCTTTGGCGGTCGTGAATGAAGCCACGACCTTTTACCTCCCCTTGATGGGGAGGTCGGCGCGCAGCGCCGGGTGGGGTGAAGGCTCCAGCAGAGATTTGTAGGGCTCCGCTCACTTGACGGCTCCGGATGTGATGCCGCGGATCAGCTGCCGCGAGAAGATGACGTAGAGGGTCAGCACCGGCATGATCGCCAGCGAGAGTGCGGCCAGGATGGCGTTCCAGTTGGTGACGAACTGGCCGAGGAACAACTGCGCGCCGAGCGTCACCGTCTTGGTCTCTTCCGACGGCGCCAGGATCAGCGGGAACCACAGATCGTTCCAGATCGGGATCATGGTGAAGACGGCGACCGTCGCCATCGACGGCCGCACCAGCGGCAGCACCAGCCGGAAGAAGATCGTGTATTCCGACAGGCCGTCGATGCGGCCGGCATTCTTCAGATCGTCGGACACCTGCTTCATGAATTCCGACAGGATGAAGACGGCCAGCGGCAGCCCCTGCGCGGTGTAGACCAGGATCAGCGCCGTCAGCGTGTTGACCAGCCCGCTCGCCACCATCAATTGCAGGATGGCGACGGTGCCGAGCCGGATCGGGATCATGATGCCGAGCGCGAGGTAAAGCCCCATCAGCGTGTTGCCGCGGAAGCGGTATTCCGAGAGCGCGAACGCCGCCATCGCGCCGAACAGAAGCACGAAGAACAGCGAGGCGACGGTGACGACCAGGCTGTTCTGGAAATAATGGATGAAGTCGCCCTGGCCGATCACCGTGGTGTAGCCGATCAGGTCGAAGGTTTTTGGCGTCGGCGGCGTCAGCGGCTCGCTGAAGATGCCGGCGCGCGATTTGAACGAGTTCATGATGACCAGGATCACCGGAAACAGCGCGATCGCCGTGTAGGTCAACAGGATCGCGTGGGCGCCGATGGTGCGGGGCAGCGAACGGGCGGCGGTGCTCATTGGAAGGTCTCCTGACGAGCGATGACTGTTGAGGTCGGCACCAAGGCACCCCCCTCTGTCCTGCCGGACATCTCCCCCGCAAGGGGGGAGATCAGATGCCGCGACTGCTTTCGCCAATCGCCAACGTTGCAAGACGAGCGGCAAGGCCAGAGCTGCCAATCTCCCCCCTTGCGGGGGAGATGGCCGGCAGGCCAGAGGGGGGTGTTCAAGCTCGACATCTCGCCCCTCAGAACTGGTAGCGACGCAGGCGCGTCTGGACGAGGAACAGGTAGACGCAGACGCCGCCGAGGATGATCAGGAACATCATCGTGGCGATCGCCGCGCCCATATTGGGATCGCCGGTCTGCAGCTGAAAGCCGAAGAAGGCGCGGTAGAGGAAAGTGCCCAGAATATCGGTCGAATAGTTCGGGCCGGCGAGCGCCCCTTGCGCGGTGTAGATCAGGTCGAAGGCGTTGAAATTGCCGACGAAGGTCAGGATCGAGATGATGCCGATCGACGGCAGGATCAGCGGCAGCTTGATCTTCCAGAACTGCGACATGCCGGTGATGCCGTCACATTCGGCCGCCTCGATCACCTCTTCGGGGATCGACAAAAGGGCTGCATAGATCAGCATCATCGGGATGCCGACGAACTGCCACACCGAGATCAGGCTGAGCGCGGTCAGGGCATATTGTTCTTTGCCGAGCCACGGCGTGAACAGGCTTTTCAGGCCGACCAGATCCATCAGATGCGGCGCCACGCCCCACAACGGCGACAGGATCAGTTTCCAGGCGAAACCGACGATGACGAAGGACAGGATGGTCGGCACGAAGATCGCGGTGCGGTAGAAGGCGGCGAATCTCAGCCTCGGGCTGGACAGCAATGCCGCCAGCATGACACCGATCGGGTTCTGCACCACCATGTGGATGATGAAGAACCAGGTATTGTTCCGCAGCGCGTTCCAGAAGCCGACCGACCAGTTGGGGTCGCCGAACAACGTACGGAAATTAGTGAAACCGACGAACACCTGATGCTGATCGACATTGCGGAACAGCGACAGCTGCAGCGTGCCGGCGAGCGGCAGGATCATGATCGCCGTATAGACCAGCAGCGCCGGCGCCAGGAAGACGCCGATATGCCAGCGGAACGGTCGTTTCGGTCGTGTTTGTGCGGCCATGAGTGCGGTCCCCGCCGATCAGGTTTAGCAATGCCTTCGACGGCAGCGCTGCCCCTCACCCTTACCCTCTCCCCGTGAAGGACGGGGAGAGGGGGCGCCTGCGTTTCGGCTGATCCTTCTCCCCGTCACTATACGTGGAGAAGGTGCCGGCAGGCGGATGAGGGGCGGCGCCGTCGTTCGCAGTCGATGATGCTATCGAAAAACGCAGGGCCGTCCACTTGGGGCCCTGTCTGTCCTGAGCTTACTTGCCCGGCTTGTACCAGCTGTCGAGGCCGTCCTGCAGCTTCTTGGCGGCAGCTTCCGGCGTGTCGGTGCCGTTGATGACGTTGGCCGATTCAACCCAGGTTTCGTTCTCGAGGTTCGGCGTGCCGCGCGACAGGATCTGGTAGGTCGAGCGGATCGTCGACTTGCACTTGTCGCGCCAGGAGACGAATTCCTGCGCCAGCGGGTCTTCCATCTTCACCGGGGTGGAATTTAGGCTGAAGAAGCCCGGCAAAGCGTTGGCGTAGATGGTGGCGAAGTCCGGCGAGGCGACCCAGGACAGGAAGGTCTTGGCCGCGTCGGCATTCTTCGACGCCGCATTCAGGCCCATGCCGATATCGGTATGGTCGGAGATGTAGCAGGTGTCGCCGGCCTTCTCGACCGGCGGCGGGAAGGCGCCCATCTTGAACTGCGCCTGGGTGTTGAACAGGCCGATCTCCCACGATCCCGCCGGGTAGATGGCGGCGCGGCCAAGCGTGAACAGGTTCTGGCTGTCCGGATAGGTCTGGGCCTCGAAGCCGTCGCCGAGATAAGGCTTCCACTTGGCCAGTTCCTCATAGGGAGCAACCCAGTCCTTGTCGGTCAGCTTCTGGTCGCCCTTGATCAGCGCTGCGCGGCCCTCTTCGCCCTTCCAGTAGTTCGGACCGATGTTCTGATAGGCCATGGTCGCGGCTTCCCAGAGATCCTTGGTGCCCATGGCCATCGGGATGTAGGTGCCGTCGGCCTTGATCTTGTCGAGCGCGGCGAAGAACTCGTCACGCGTCGTCGGCACCTTGAGTCCGAGCTTGTCGAAGGCGTCCTTGTTGTAGATGAAGCCGTGAATGACCGAAGCCATCGGCACGCAGAAGCTCGCCTTGCCGTCGTCGGTCTGCCATGCCGCCTTGGCGACGGGTGAGAAGTTCTCCATGCCGGGCAGCGAAGACAGATCGGCAAGGTTGCCCTTCTTGAACAGTTCGAGCGACTTGTCGAACGGGCGGCAGGTGATCAGGTCGCCAGCCGAGCCGGCGGCGAGCTTGGCGCCGAGTGCGGCGTCATACTCGGTCGGCGCCGACGGTGCGAACACCACTTTGATGCCCGGGTTCTTGGCCTCAAAAGCCGGGATCAGCTTGTCCTTCCAGATGGCAAGGTCGTCGCCGCGCCAGCTTTCGATATTGAGCGTTACGTCATCGGCGTGAGCCAACCCGGCGGTGCCGAGAATGCTGGTGCCGAGAAGCAGTGCCGTCAGTAATTTCGTTGTCATGCTAGTCTCCCTGTTGACCTTTTTCAGGTTCGGTTTTGAGAACAGGGGCCTTCGCGCCCTTGTTCCCCTCGATCGCGGAAAGGGCTGGCCGCAGCTTCTGGCCGGTCCCTTCCAGTATCTTCTCGGCCGCAACGGCATTGGCAGCGCCGGCGGCGAGCAGAATGGCTGTCTTGACGACGCCGCCGCTCGCTTCGAGCAGCCGCACGGCGTCTTGCCGGTCGCGGCCGCTGATAGCGGCGACGATGCGAGCCGCGCGGTCGCGCAGCTTGATGTTGTCGGCGGTGAGATTGACCATGTAGCCGTCATGGACATGGCCGAGATGAATGGCGGTAAGCGTCGACAGCATGTTGAGCGCGATCTTCTGGGCAGTGCCGGCGCCCATGCGCGTCGAGCCGGCAATCACCTCCGGCGGCGTCTCGAGCAGGATGGCGACGTCGGCCAGCCTGAGCAGGGGCGTGTCCTTGTTGTTGGAAATGGCGATGGTTGCCGCGCCCCGGCTGCGCGCCTCCTTCAGCGCCTGCACCGCATAGGGCGTCGAGCCGCTGGCCGAAATCGCGATCAGGCAGTCGCCCTTGCCGATGCCGGCGCCGGCAATTGCCGTCGAGGCTTCGTCGGTGTCGTCTTCCGGTCCGCCGGCCAGGGTCCTGAAAGCGTCGTCGCCACCGGCGATGAGGATGGCGATGCGTTCGCGCTTGATGCCGAAGGTGCCGGGCAACTCCAGCGCGTCAGCCAGCGCCATCAGGCCGGAGCTGCCGGCCGCAGCATAGGCGAGCTTGCCGCCGCCGTTCAGCCGCCCGGCGATGATTTCGGCTGCGGCGGCGATGGCGGGAATGGCGTCGCGCACAGCCTTGGCGGCCTCGATCTGCGCATTGACCAAAGAAGAAAGGATGGCGTCCGGGGCCTGGATGTCCAGTCCCTCGGCATTGCTGTGAAGCGCTTCGGTGCGCGGTTCGGCCATCCCTATCCCTCCGATGGAAGAACAATACCAAAAAAATACCACTTGTCCACACGCATTAACGAAATTGCGAACTGGAAATCGTTGGGCCGGCGAAATTCCTGGGTTTTTCAACCTGATAGGCCTTAATCTTTTTGAAACGGAAATTAATCCCTTGGCTATTGGTATTTTATTGGTATTATCCGCCCGGAGGAGACATCGCGTGAAATTCGTGCTCGGTATCGACGGCGGCGGCACCAGCTGCAGGGCAGCCCTTGCGACAGGCGATGGCGTTGTCATTGGCCGTGCCAAAAGCGGCGCCGCCAACATCCGCACCGATCTCACCGGCGCTCGCACCCACATCGTCGAGGCTGCTCGTCAGGCCTTCATCGCCGCCGGGCAAGATCCGGACCTGATCCCGCAGACACCAGCCATTCTCGGCCTTGCCGGCGCCAATGTCGGCACCTACCGCCAGCAGCTTGAAGCAATCCTGCCGTTCAGCATCAGCCGCGTCGAGACGGACGCCGAGATCGCGCTCGAAGGGGCAGTCGGCTCTGGTGACGGCGCCATGGCCATCCTCGGCACCGGCACCGCCTATATGGCGCGCAAGGGCGGCACGTCGCGCGCCATCGGCGGCTGGGGCTTTCAGGTCGGTGATCAAGGCAGCGGCGCCCGGATCGGCCGCGACCTGCTGGAGCAGACGCTGCTCGCCCATGACGGCGTCCGGCCGCGCTCAGCCCTGACCGACAGCATGATGGCCATTTTCCGCAACAATCCCGAAGACGTGGTCGAGTTCACCACCAATGCCAAGCCCGGCGATTTCGGCGGCTTCGCGCCCAAGGTTTTCGAGCATGCCGAGAAAGGCGACAGCGTCGCCAACTGGATCGTGGACAAGTCGGTTGCCGATGTCGAGGCGTCGCTCCACGCGCTCGACCTCTCTGATGACGCCCCGCTCTGCCTGCTCGGCGGGTTGGCGCCGCTCTATGGGCCGCGCCTTTCCCAGCGCTACCAGGCGCTGCTGAAAGCGCCGCTCGACGATGCGCTGGGCGGCGCCGTGCAGATGGCGGCCCGCATCTTCGTCAAAGCGGAGGCGACGCGATGAGCGATGCCGCCGACCAGATCTTCGCCACGCTGAGGCAGTCGTCGCAGAGCGGCGCCCCGCTCTACCTGCAGCTCAGGAAAAGCATCGAGGACGCCGTCAATCGCGGCCTGATCGGGCCGGGCGATGCGCTGCCTTCCGAGCGCGACATCGCCACCAAGGCCGACATTTCGCGCGTAACCGTCCGCAAGGCGGTGCAGGACCTAGTCAAGGGCGGTATCCTCGTGCAGCGCCACGGCTCCGGCACCTTCGTCGCGCCGCGCATGGAGCGTGTCGAGCAGTCGCTGTCCAGGCTCACTTCATTCACCGAAGACATGGCAAGGCGCGGCATGGCGGTGCGTTCAGCCTGGCTCGATCGCGGCCTCTACGCGCCCTCGCCCGACGAGATGATGGTGCTCGGCCTGTCCTCGAACGAGCTGGTGGCGCGCGTGGCGCGCCTGCGCATCGCAAACGACACGCCGCTGGCCATCGAGCGCGCCTCGTTGTCGGCCAGCGTGCTGCCGGATCCGGCCGGGATAGGCTCGTCACTCTATGCGGCGCTGCAACTGACCGGCAACCGGCCGGTGCGGGCGGTGCAGCGCATATCGGCCGCCAATCTCGGCGACGCCGATGCGCGTCTGCTCGAAGTGCCATCCGGCATTGCCGGGCTGCACATCGAACGCATTTCCTATCTCGCGAGCGGCAAGGTGATCGAGTTCACCCGCTCCATCTACCGCGGCGATGCCTATGATTTCGTCGCCGAACTGCGCCTGACAGGGCCGAGCGAAGAGGGCCGACCATGATCCCCAAGACCACCCATATGCGGCGCGAGATCGACGAAATTCCGCAAGCCGTCGCTCGCCTGCTCGATGGCTCCGCGGCGGTGCTGACCGAGGCCGGACGCGGCATTCGCGAGCGCGATCCGAGCTTCGTCGTTACCGTCGCGCGCGGTTCGTCCGACCATGCGGCCACCTTCATGAAATATGCCGTCGAACTGACCGCCGGCCTGGCCGTCGCTTCGGTCGGTCCATCGGTCGCCTCGATCTACGGCGCCAAGCTCAAGCTCGCCGGTTCGGCTTGCCTCGCCATCTCGCAATCCGGCAAAAGCCCTGATATCGTCGCCATGGCCGAGACGGCACGAGCCGGCGGTGCGCTCACCGTCGCCATCACCAACACCGCCGATTCGCCGCTGGCGCGGGCTTCGGATTTTGCCATCGACATTCTGGCCGGCCCCGAGCGCAGCGTCGCGGCGACCAAGACATTCGTCAATTCGGCGGTCGCCGGCCTGGCGCTGATGGCGCATTGCACCGGCGACGACAGACTGCTGGCCGCCCTTGCCCGCCTGCCCGAGCATTTCAGCAAGGCGATCGCCTGCGACTGGATGGCGCTGGCCGGCGCATTGGAGACGCCGCAATCGCTGTTCATCCTGGGACGTGGCCCGTCGGCGGCGATGGCCAACGAGGCGGCGCTGAAATTCAAGGAGACCTGCGGCATGCATGCCGAAGCCTACAGTGCAGCCGAAGTCATGCACGGCCCGCTGGCGCTGGTCGGGCCGGGCTTCCCGGTGCTGGCGCTCGCCGCCCGCGATGCCTCCGAGCCGTCCGTGGCCGAGGCTGCCGACAACCTTGCCGGCAAGGGTGCAGCAGTTTTTGTAACCTCGGACAAAGCCAAGAGCGCGGCGCGGCTGCCGCATGTCGCCACCGGTCATCCCTTGACCGACCCGCTGACGCTGATCGTCTCCTTCTACGGCTTCGTCGAAGCCTTCGCCCGCCATCGCGGCCTCGATCCGGACGTACCGCGCAATCTGCGCAAGGTGACGGAAACCGTATGAGCGACCGTTTTGCCCTGACTGGCGCCCGAATTTTCGATGGCGACGACTGGCATGACAACGCCGCCCTTGTCGTGCACGGCGATGTGGTCGAAGGCATTCATCCCGTCGGCGCCATTCCGTCGGGCGTTGCCCGCATCGACGCCGGGGGCGGCATGCTGGTGCCGGGTTTTGTCGACCTGCAGGTCAATGGCGGCGGCGGCGTCATGCTCAACGACCATCCCGATGTCGCCTCGCTGGCAACAATCTGCCGGGCGCATGCGCCGTTCGGCACGACCGCACTGCTGCCGACGCTAATCACAGATACGCCTGACATCACCGCCGCGGCCATTGCCGCCGGCACCGAGGCGGCACGGCAAAAACTGCCGGGATTTCTCGGCCTGCATCTCGAAGGGCCGCATCTCTCCGTCGCCCGCAAGGGCGCGCATGAACCGGCGCTGATCCGGCCGATGACGGATGCGGATGAAGCGGCGCTGGTCGCGGCACGCAAAAACCTGCCGGTGCTGCTGACGACGATAGCGCCTGAATCCGTCGAGCCTGCCCGCGTTGCGGCCTTGGCCAAGGCCGGTGTGATTGTCAGCCTCGGCCATTCCGACACCGGCTACGCCACGGCCAGAGCCTTTGCCGATGCCGGCGCCAGCGTGGTCACACATCTGTTCAACGCCATGAGCCAGATCGGCAACCGTGAGCCGGGGCTGGCGGGTGCGGCCATCGACATAGGCAGTCTGTCGGCCGGGATCATCGCCGACGGCATCCATGTCGATCCCGCCACCATGGCAATCGCGCTGCGCGCCAAGCAGGGGCCGGGCAGGATCGTGCTGGTCACCGACGCCATGGCGACGATCGGCACCGACATGACGTCGTTCACCCTCAACGGCCGCATCATCTATCGCAAGGATGGCAGTCTGCGGCTGGCCGACGGCACGCTGGCCGGCGCCGATCTCGATATGATCTCGGCCGTCCGCTACATGCACAGGATCGTCGGGCTGGACCTGTCGGAATCGTTGCGCATGGCCTCGCTCTATCCGGCGCAGGCGGTCGGCCAGGCCCACCGGCTCGGCCGCTTCGCCAATGGCACGGCTGCCGATATCGTCGCTCTGTCGGACGCCCTCGACGTCAACGGCGTCTGGATCGGCGGCGACAAGGTTTTTGCAGGCGCGGACAGTCCGCGCTAAAGTCCACCCATGCATGATGTCGACTGCGTTGTCGCCGGAGCCGGTGTTGTCGGCCTCGCCATTGCCCGCGCGCTGGCGCTGTCGGGCCGCGAGGTGCTGGTGGTCGAGAAGGCCGCAGCCATCGGCACGGGCACCAGTTCGCGCAATTCGGAAGTCATCCATGCCGGGCTTCATTATACGCCGGGCAGCCTGAAGGCCCGTCTCTGCGTCAACGGCCGCGAGCGTCTCTATGCCTATTGCCGCGAGCACGACGTCGCCCATCATCGCACCGGCAAACTGATCGTTGCCGTCGAACCCGACCAGTTGGACAAACTGCAGGCGATCCAGATCAACGCGGCGCAATGCGGAGTCGGTGACCTCAAGCTTTTGACGCGCGCAGAGGCCGAAAGCCTGGAACCGGCGCTCAGCTGCGCCGGCGCGCTGCTGTCGCCGTCAACCGGCATCGTCGACAGCCAGGCGCTGATGCTGTCATTGCGTGGAGACGCGGAAGCGGCCGGCGCATCTTTCGCCTTGCTCACCGTTGTCTCAGGCGCGAGCATCGAAGCCGACGGCATCCGGATCGACACGCGCGACGCCGATGGCGAGGGTTTCACCTTGAAGACCGGCGCCTTCATCAACGCCGCCGGCCTCGACGCGCAGGCGCTCGCCGGCCGCATCGAAGGCCTCCCGCAAGACCGTGTTCCGCCGCTGTGGCTGGCGCGCGGCAATTATTTCGCGCTTTCCGGCCGCTCGCCCTTTTCGCGGCTGATCTATCCGGTGCCGGTCCATGGCGGCCTCGGCGTGCACCTGACCCTCGACATGTCGGGGAGCGCGCGCTTTGGCCCAGATGTCGAATGGATCGATCGCGTCGACTATACCGTCGATCCCGCACGAGGCGCTGCGTTCTACGACGAAATCAGGCGCTACTGGTCCGGCCTGGCGGATGGCGCCCTGCAACCGGCCTATGCCGGTGTCAGGCCGAAACTGTCGGGTCCGGGACAGCCGGCCGCCGACTTCGTCATCCGGGGACCGGCTGACCACGGGGACGGCCAGATCGTCAATCTGTTCGGCATCGAGAGCCCTGGCCTTACCGCCAGCCTCGCCATCGCAGAACATGTCGTTGGGCTTTTATATCCGCAATGACGGGCGTTCCTGAAACGTCGGGCAGGCGCATACCATGAAACCTTTTGATATGGAGGTCGTTGTCGGGGCATATGTCCGAGGCAAAACCCAAATCGAAACCGGCCGACGGTGTCGGAGCGCGCGATGCCACGAAGTCGCGTCGGGAAAAGCCGTCACGGCAAACGCGCGGAGATGGACCGCGCGAGGACACGCCGCGCGAGAAAAAAGCATCGGCCGCCGAAGCCACGTCCGAGCCCGTTGGCGAGGCTGCGCCGCCGCCGGATGCCGTCGAACCCGATCCCAAGCTGACGCCTGAGCAGGCCGAGCAGGCGCGCAAGAAATATCTGCTGCGGCGTTTCTGGATCAGCGGGCGCGGCTATTGGGGGAGGCATGGCGACAAGCTCGCCTGGCCTTTGACGATCGGAGTGCTGCTGCTGATCTGCATCAACATCGGTTTCCAGTATGGCATCAATGTCTGGAACCGCTCGATGTTCGATGCCCTCGAGCAGCGCAACGCCCGCACAGTCTATCTCCTCAGCGCCGTATTCGTGCCGCTGGTGATCTGCAGCGGCAGCCTTGTCGTCGCGCAGGTCTACCTGCGCATGACGATCCAGCGCCGCTGGCGTTCCTGGCTGACCACCGGGGTCGTCGCGCGCTGGCTGGCAAACGGCCGCTACTACCAGCTGAACCTCGTGGGCGGCGACCACCAGAACCCCGAGGCCCGCATGACCGAGGATCTGCGCATCGCCACCGAGTCGCCGGTCGATTTCACCGCCGGCGTCCTCAACGCGTTCTTGTCGGCCTCGACCTTTATCGTCGTGCTGTGGACCATCGGTGGCGCGCTCACCCTGCCGGTTGGCGGTGAGAGCATCACCATTCCCGGCTTTCTGGTCATCACCGCGATCATCTATGCCGCCATAACCTCGACCTCGATGGTGGTCATCGGCCGCGATTTCGTCCAGCTCTCCGAGCGGAAGAACCAGGCGGAGGCCGAACTGCGCTACACGCTGACGCGTGTGCGCGAAAACGGCGAGAGCATCGCCTTGCTGGGCGGCGAGGACGAGGAGCGCAGCGGCATCGACAGAAATTTCGGCCACGTGCTGAGGCAATGGGCTCTGCTGACCGGACAGCACATGCGCACGGCGGCGGTGTCGCAGGGATCGAGCCTGTTTGCGCCGGTCGTGCCGATCCTTTTGTGCGCGCCAAAATTCCTCGAAGGCTCGATGACGCTTGGCGAGGTGATGCAGGCGGCGTCTGCCTTTGGCATCGTGCAAGGCGCGTTCGGCTGGCTGGTCGACAACTATCCGCGCCTAGCCGACTGGAACGCCTCCGCGCGGCGCATTGCCTCGCTGATGATGTCGCTCGACGGGCTCGAGCGCGCCGAGCAGAGCGATGCGCTCGGACGCATCAACCGGGGCGAAGCGGAAGACGGCGCCATCCTCAGCCTCGACAATCTTTCCGTGACACTCGACGACGGCACCTCCGTGGTCAAGGAAACCGAGGTCGTGATCGAGCCGGGCGAGCGGGTGCTGGTTTCAGGCGAATCCGGTTCAGGCAAGTCGACGCTGGTGCGGGCCGTCGCGGGCCTGTGGCCATGGGGCGGCGGCAGCGTCAATTTCCACACCGACAGGCGCCTGTTCATGCTGCCGCAACGCCCCTACATCCCTTCCGGAACGCTTCGCCGCGCGGTCGCCTATCCCGCGGCGGCGGACAAGTGGACCATCAAGCAAATCAAGGCTGCCCTCGACAAGGTGGGGCTTGGCTATCTCACCGGCAGGATCAAGGAAGAGGCGCCATGGGACCAGACGCTATCGGGCGGCGAAAAGCAACGCCTCGCCTTCGCGCGCCTGCTGCTGCATCGCCCCGATATCGTGGTGCTGGATGAAGCGACTTCGGCGCTCGACGAGAAGAGCCAGGACACGATGATGTTGACGGTGATCCGCGAACTGCCTGACGTCACCATCGTCAGCGTGGCGCATCGTGCGGAGCTCGAAGCCTTCCACAGCCGCAAGATCACCCTGGAGCGGCGCGAGGGCGGCGCCAAGCTCGTCAGCGACGTCGACCTCATCCCGCGCAAGCGCAAACGCAGCCTGCTGAACCGCGCTTTGTGGGGTTCCAGCACTCGGGTGAAAAAGCCCAGGTAAAAGGCGCCACTGCCGAACCGCGAACAGATGTCCAGGCGAAGCGCTTGGGCAAAGACAGTAGCCGGCTATGGATTAGCCGTAGAGACCCTTGTAGGTCTCGCGCAGCAGGTTCTTCTGCACCTTGCCCATCGTGTTGCGCGGCAGCTCATCGACGAAGATCACCTGCTTCGGGTGCTTGTATTTGGCCAGTTGGCCGGCAATGGCGCCAACGATCTCGGCCCCGGTGATCTGCGATGCCGGCGCCCGCACCACGACAGCGGTGACGCCTTCGCCGAAATCGGGATGGGCAATTCCGATGACGGCACTTTCCAAGACGCCAGCAACCGCGTCGATCTCGCTCTCGATCTCCTTGGGATAGATGTTGTAGCCGCCGGAGATAATGAGATCCTTGCCGCGGCCGACGATGTGGACGTAGCCGTCCGCGTCGATGATGCCGAGGTCGCCGGTGATGAAGAAGCCGTCCTTGCGAAACTCCGCCTTGGTTTTTTCCGGCATGCGCCAATAGCCGGAAAAGACATTCGGACCTTTGACCTCGATCATGCCGACTTCACCCTGGCCAAGCGCATCGCCGCTGTCAGGGTCGGCGATGCGCAGCGAAACGCCGGGCAGCGGGAAGCCGACCGTGCCGGCGCGACGCTCGCCCTCATAGGGGTTCGACGTGTTCATGTTGGTCTCGGTCATACCGTAGCGCTCGAGAATGGCGTGGCCGGTGCGCTCGCGCCAAGCCTTGTGCGTTTCGGCGAGCAGCGGCGCCGAGCCGGAAACGAACAGGCGGATGTTCTTCGCCGCCTGGGCATCCAGCCCGTCCTGCTGCAAGAGCCTGGTATAGAAGGTCGGCACGCCCATCAGCACTGTCGCGCGGGGCAAGAGCGAGACGATGCGGCCAGCGTCGAATTTCCGCTCGAACAGCATCGAGGCTCCGGCCATCAGGGTGACATTGGTGGCGACGAACAGGCCATGCGTGTGGAAGATAGGCAACGCGTGGATCAGCACGTCATCCCCGTTGAAACGCCATTGCTCGACCAGTACGCGCGCATTGGAGGCCAGGTTTTCATGGCTGAGCATGGCGCCCTTGGAGCGTCCGGTGGTGCCGGATGTGTAAAGGATTGCGGCCAGATCGTCCGGCCCGCGCGCCACGGCGTCGAAATCCGTGGGCTGTTGTGCCGCCAGTTCGGTCAGCGAGCCCTCACCATTGCTGCCAAGCGTGACGGTGGCAGCACCCGACGCCTGCGCCAGGGGCGCGATAGCGCCGGCGCGGGCCGGGTCGCAGACGACCAGCCGCGGCTCGGCATCGCCGAAGAAATAGCCGAGTTCGGCCAGCGTGTAGGCGGTGTTGAGCGGCAGGAAGACCGCGCCGGCGCGCAGGCAGGCTAGGTAAAGGAAAATGCATTCGGGGCTTTTTTCGACCTGTACGGCAACGCGGTCGCCCGGCTCGACGCCGAAATGCCTCAGCGCATGTGCCAGCTGTGCCGATTGCGCCAGCGTGTCGCCATAGGCGATCGCGCGTCCGTCATCGGTCGACATCAGGATGCGCTTGGAGGCTGAAATCCGGCTGCGGAACGCGTCGAGCAGGTGATTGGTCATGCGCATTTCCTAGAGATGGTGCCGAAAAGTGTGAAGCGGTTTCGGAGGACATCATGCTCTATCCCTTTGATTTAAAGCCGGATGGCCTTGGAACAAAGGAAACGATTTCGCCTCCGTCCGGCAAAAACGTGAAATCGGGTTTGCCGCCGATCAGATGAAGGCAAGCGGACTTGGATAGCGGGCGATTTTGGATAGCGGGCGGATTTTGGATAGCGGACCGGAAGCGCTTCTATCTGCGGCTGCGCAGCGCCTTGGTGGCGCTCACGCGTGGATCGCCGCTTTCGTTGAAGCGCTCCATGCACATGGCTGCCGTCAGACGGTAGTGGTTGAGGAGGGCTTCAACGGCGCCGTCGGCATCGCCATCCACCGTGCGCTCCGCAATCAGCCGATGTTCACTGATTTCGTCGCGCTCGCTGCCGTCCTGGGAGATCAGCCGGTAACGGGAGGCCTGATCCGAAAGCTGTTCGCAAAAGCCGGTCAGCCAATGCGAGCGGCAGCCTGCGATCAGTGCCCGATGGAAGGCGCGGTGCAGCTTTTCCCATTCCGGATTGTTCGAGGACGGATCCTCCGGCAAGCGGCGCGGGGCACGCGCCAGGCGATGCAAGGCCAGCACGAGCTGCTCTTCCCATTCGCCGGTGCGGTTGGCAATGGATTCACGCAGCGCCCGCTCTTCCAGCCAGCAGCGGGTGCGCGTCAATTCCTCGAGTTCCGGGGCACTGACCGGCATGATGAAGAAACCGCGCTGGTCGTGGCGGCCGAGCAGGCCTTCCGAAGCAAGTCGGTTGAGGGCCTCGCGAACCGGTGAGGCGCCGGCGCCGTAACGGGAAACCACCCATTCGACACGAAGCTTGCTTTCAGTTTCAAACACGCCGCGCAGGAGATCGTCGCGAAGCTGTTGATAGACCGTACTAGCGAGTGTGCTCTTGGGTCCCGCGCCTTCGCTCACATCGGCAGATCCGTAGGTCAATCTCACTCCTGTAGCTTTCCCATGCTCCGCTAGCCCGTTCGCGAAGCAAACGATTTCCCCTGTAAATTTACTGTAACTCCTAAGGCATCCGCCCCTCAAGCGAAAGATCACGATATTCGACTTAAAGAGGAAGGTTGACCGCATCTTATCCGCCGGAAGTAACTAAAATCGTGAAAAACTGGTTCTTCTGAAGAAAGTTTGTCTCCCAGCATGGCAGGCGCCCTCGAGAAACAGCTTCGAGATCCCGAATACGGATAATTTTTTCTTAACGCGCGTCATGCCGCCGGATTGACCTCTCCCCGCATGCAGATCCCTTCGGCAGTTATCCACTAGATTTATGGGCCAAAACTAGTGCCGGATGCCGCGATCCTGTCGCGTGCCGCGATGCCCTTGCGGCTGCCACCCGTTGACGGCTTTTTGGGAGATCGAAGGATCAGGCAGGGAGATCAGGCCGAGGAGAACCGACCAGCCGGGAACTTGCCCTGGAACTGATGTCAGCCGGCAGCCCGGTCGGCCGCGGTTCGGATGGCTTCTATATTGGCCCGGTAGGCTTCGACGCTGCCACCCTTGAAGATGGCGGCGCCCGCCACCAGCACATCGGCGCCGGCTGATGTGACCAGGGGGGCGGTTTCCGGCGACACGCCGCCGTCGATCTCGATGCGAATCGGCCGGTTGCCGATCAGCGCTTTCACCCGCTTGACCTTGTCGACCATGGCCGGGATGAAGGCCTGGCCGCCAAAGCCCGGATTGACGGTCATGATCAGGATCAGGTCAAGCCGGTCGAGCACATATTCGATCGCACTTTCCGGCGTCGCCGGATTGAGCGATACGCCGGCCTTCTTGCCGTGACCCTTGATGGTCTGAAGCGAGCGGTCGAGATGCGGTCCGGCCTCGGCATGCACGGTCATGCCGTCGCAGCCGGCATCGGCAAAGGCGGCCAGATAAGGATCGGCCGGCGCAATCATCAAATGGCAGTCGAAAAAGGCCTTGGTGCGGTTGCGGATGGCCTTGATCACCGGCGGGCCGAAGGTGATGTTGGGCACGAAATGCCCGTCCATCACGTCGAGATGGATCCAGTCGGCGCCGGCCGCCGCCACCGCCTCGACCTCGTCGCCGAGCTTCGAGAAATCCGACGCCAGCACCGATGGCGCGATCAGGGTCTTCCTGCTCATGATGCGGCCCCTTCGGGCGCCCTGTTTGCGGGCGCGGCCTTGACGACTGCTAGAGCAATTCCAGGAAAAGTGGGAACGGCTTTTCGTCCGGAATTGCGTGAAAACAAAGAGATAGAGCGGTTCGACGTTTCCACGAAACGATGAACTGCTCTAGACCATGATCCCGAAAAGGGAAAGTCGGTATTTGCTGCGCCCGGCAGCGGGTTCGGCGAATACCTGGCCGCCTGATCGCCGCAGCGCGCCAAGGAAAAAACCCGCCGGATCGCACCGGCGGGGTTCTGACTTTTGACTCGTATTCAGATCCTATGGCTTGAAGTTGGCCGCCGGATCCCTTTGCGGCTGTACCTGCGTCTGCGGCGTGCGCTTCGGTATGAACTGCTGAAGGACACCTGGATTGAGCAACAGGGTCGGGTCGAGCGACGGCTGCTGCCGGATGGCTCTGCAGTTCGGGAACCGACCAACGGTGCCTTCGGGGCAGCGCCGCCTGATGATCGGCACGCACTGGCCGCCGACCATCTGCGAGCCCGGGGCGCAGTCTCCCACCTGCGGCCTCGGCTTGCGGCATGCGCCGTCGATCACCTGGGTGCCGCGCGGGCAAACACACTCGCCGCGCTTGTTGTGCACCTGGCCGCGTATGTCGCACTGTTCCAGCACAGGCTTCTTCTGCCGGCAGGCATTGCCTTGCACCTCGGTACCCCGCGGGCAGACACAATTGCCGTTGGCGTCGTGGACCTGGCCGCGGATCGAGCACTGCTCGGGCTTCGGCCGGATCGGCCGGCAGACCTTGCCCCTGACTTCTGTGCCGTCCGGGCAGACGCAATCGCCATTGGCGTTTTGGATCTGACCACGGATCGAGCATTGTTCAGGCTTTGGCCGGATCGGCCGGCAGGCTCCATTGCGCACCTCTGTCCCACGCGGGCAGACACAATCGCCATCGGCGTCATGAACCTGGCCGCGTATGCTGCACTCCTGAGGCTTCTGCTTGTCGCGCACGCAGGCGTTTGCCTGTCGGTCGAGATGCGTACCTTCCGGGCAGTAGCAGCCATTGCCGTCCGACGTCGGGACCGAACCGGGGATGGTGCAGCCAGGCTTGTCGGTCTTGACGCAAGCGCCGTTCTCAAGCTCGGTTCCGCGCGGGCAGACACAGCGTCCATCCTCGGTGCGGATCTGGCCCTTGAGCAGCACGCAGGGCCTTGGATCCTTCGGCTGGTTGATGACGCCGCCGTCGGGCGAGCACTGGCCGTTGCGGAACGTCGTGCCTTCCGGACACACGCACCGACCGGCATCGTTCATGACGAACCCCGGCGAGCATTCCTTCTTCACCTCGCGCTTGATGGTGAAGGGATGGCAGGCATAGGCCTTGCCTCGATCCCCCTGGATATTGGTCAGGTCGCCGGGCAGTACGTCGCCGCCGCCTTGCACCCTGGTGTCGGGAGACAAGACGCCGACGCAGTTCCGGCCGCTGACGTTGCCCCGCAGATTGCCCAGGGGAGCGTCGGGAAGGACCACCGTGACCTTGTGCACATGGCTTTCCCCGGCGCCGAGCGTCAGATTGGCAATGCAGGTCAACGGCAAGGTCGTCGGTTCGGGCGAGCAGCCGAAGGGCGGTTCGATCGAGGTGATCGCGACGCCTTGCAGCCGCCCCAGCCCGTCCACCCCGATCGCATCGCCGATGCGGACCGGACCGGAGAAGGCGGTTTGGCCATCATTGGTGATGGTGATCTCGAACGAGCAGGGTTGCCCCGGCTGGCACTCGGCATCGCCGGTCTTCTTGACGCTGACGGTGGACGTGCCGCCGCCCTTGGCGCAGGCCTGGCCGATCGGGTAGACGACGTCGTCTCCAGGGGCCGGGCCATACGAGCCGCGTGCGCAGTTTTCGAGCGCGCCATTGGCCGAGACCGTCACGTCGAAGTGCCTGGAGGTTCCGGGTGTCATCGCGGCGCCGGGTATCTGGCATGACAGCGCATTGGCCGGAACCGCTCCGCAGGCCCATTCCGCGCCGTCGGGGGTGACGGTCTGGATCTGGACCGGCGCGCCACCCGATATCAGCGTGGCAGCATCGTTGACCCGCACCGGACCGGCGGGGGCAGAGGTGCCAAGGCTGATGACGGTGATGCGGCAGGAAACCACCGCCGCGCCGGCGAGCGAGCCATTGCAGACTTTGGTGATGCGTAGGGTCGGCTTGCCGCCATTGGGATGACGGAAGCGTTCCTTGGCGCAGGCCTTGTTGTTGGTGAGGTCGACCTCACCGGGGACGGGCTTCAGCGCCGCGCAGTTCTCGACCGAATCCGACTGGTAGCCGGCCGGCATGACCGCCTTGACGACGATCGGCGTCGAGGCGCCCGGCATCAGCACGATGCCGGCATTGTCGCAGCGGAACTGGCCGGGACCGTTCGGTCCGCATGTCCAGGGCGGAGACGGGCCGAAGGTCGAAGAGGCCGGCGCGCCGCCCGGGTAATTGTCGATAACCGTCAGCGGCCCATTATAGGGGACGCTGCCATTGTTGATGATGTCGATCACGAAGTAGCAGATGCCGTCGGGCGTGCAGACCGGGATGCGGGCACGCTTCTTCAGGATCAGGTCGACCTTCTTGTCGACCGGGGGCCGGCAATCGCGGTCGCGGTCGCCACGCCGGCAGATCGGGATCGAGGCACAGCCGCGATCGTTCTGCTGGCTGCCGAACAGCGGCTTGCCGCTGGCGCCGTAATTATAGGTGGCGCAGTTGCGCAACGCGCTGCCTTGCCAACCACCCGCCGGCTTGAAGCCGAGCTTAAGGTTGATGGAGGCCCCCGGATTGAGCGTGGTCACCGGATAGGTGCACGTCATCGGGGTCACGCCGGGCATGCATACCCAGGGCGGATTGGGCCCTGAATCCAGAGTCGAGCCGGCCGGCAGCGTCACCTCGTCGAGCACGATCTTGCCGTGATACGGCCCGTCGCCGACATTGGTGACCTTGATGGTGAAGTCGCAGCCGCCGCCCATCGTGCAACGCGTCACGTCGGCGCGTTTCTCGACCTTCAGGTCCGGTTCCTTGTCCTTGGGGGGACATCTCAAGTCACGCGGGATGACGATGTCGATGGTCTGCGTGCAGCATAGTCCCCAACCCTCCTTCGGGCCGGCATAGGTCTCGATGCCGGTGACGATGAGGTGGATGACGTCGCCGGGCGATGCACCGACGATCTTCCAGTTCAGCACACCGCCGCCCGCCGGCACCAATTGCGTGTCGGGGATGATGGTGATGCCTGGGGTCGTCGTCGATACCTGCACCCATTTGCCGCCCATCTCCGGGCCGACAGGCATGTGGTAGATGAACGCGCCGCCGCCTTGCACGCAATCGACCGTGCCGCGCTCCACCTTGAAACATTCCCGGTCGGGAGGCGGAGGCCGCTTGTCACAGTTGGTGAGGTCGATCTTGATCGAGGTCTTGGCCCCGGTCTTGTAGTCGCCGTCGTCGGGCTTGCCCGGATCCTGCGACGGGATGATGGCCCCCGTGCCGACGCCCGGCGTCACCTTGATCATGCCCTGGTTGTCGACGATGGTCGGCGAAGGAAACGCCGCATGGTCGATCTTGGCGGTGATCTTGAAATTGATGACGCGTTCATTGCCAGCCCCAGCGCCGTCGAGATCGGTGGTGGAAATCCGGAAATCGGAAACCGTTGCCGTATCGTTCGGATTAGCCGAGGTGCTGATTGTCGCACCCGGCAGCGGTCCGCCAGACGCATCCGTGCCGTCGCCGGACACGTTGACGTTGACGATCGCAAGACCGTGCGGAAGCTGATCCTTGAAGTCGAGTTGGAGTTTCTTCAGCCTGGCCGAAAAGCTTGGGTCGGCAAAGCCTTGCGAGTCGCCGCGCAGGCCAAAGCTCAGGGAGTAGACGACGTAGTCGCAGCTCCTCTGTGTGCCTGTTTTGGTGAAGAACGGCACGATCCGTTCCGGCCTCGGATTGACGATTTTTGAATTGTCGAGGTCGAGCCGCAGTTCCGGAGTGATCGGGACTGCATCTTCGGCGTGGCTTGCGACAGGTGTGAACATGGCGACCGCGATACCGGCCGCCATCAGCCAGCGCGCGCCGCGCCTGGCATATGACAGGGGTTTCATGATGGTCTCCATGACGGTTGGCTGCTTGCCGGTGGATTGACTGCTGTTCGCGGTCGGGGAAAGTGCGAGATTTTTCATCTTCCCCTCCTCAACGTTCGCAGCTGACGGCTGGGGTTCTGAGCGGCAAAGTCATCTTGCAGCAAGGGTAGTAGCCACCCTTGTCCTTGTCGGACTGCCTGTAGAAGCAAAGTCCAACATCGACTCTGTCGCCCGGAGAATGGCCGGTGATGTCGACCGTGTAAGGCTTACCGGGAGCATGCGACTGGGGTGATGTCACCCCGACGCCTGGTGTCATGGACTGGACCTTGATCGAATCGCCGCCAAAGCCGGCATGGTCATGGAGATAGAGGTCGGCCTGGAGGCCGCGAGGCGTGCAGTAGAACTGAACATCCTCGACATCGATGCACGGAGGCAGATCGCCGGGCGGTGGGAAGCCCGGCGGATAGAACGGCGGCAGATAACCGCCTGGGATCTCTTCATAATAGCCGGCACGGCCGTCGCAGGGGTGCCAGACCTCGACGTCGCCGACATGGCCTTCCACTTCTGGGTCTTCGAAATAGCCGTCGAAGTCGACGAACCACGAGCCGAAAGGCGGCACGTTGGCCGGCTTGACCAACGGCGTCGGCGTGATCTGCACGCCGTGCACGGCAAGCGGCCCGCCGGCGGCGAGCTGGTCGGCAAGTGTCGGGTTGTCGCGCAGCTTGTCGCCGGTGTTGACCAGCGTGTCGGTGCACACGCCGGTGTCGAGATTGCCGTCGGCGTCATAGCCATATTGCAGGTCGAGCCCACCGGCCGACTGCCGGTTGCCTTGCGGGAAGCCGACCGCATATTCCTGCGGCTCTTCCACCCAGACCGATTCCGTCGCCGGATCGTCCGGGTTTTCGCGCCAGTAGCGGATGACCTCGCCCTTGCCGGAATCGGCGAACTGGCTGTAATCGTAGCGATTCTCGACCGGGCCGCGCTGCGCCAGATACATGAAGCCCTGGTTGTCGAAGGCGATGTCGGTGACGGCGTAGTCCTTGTCGGCCTTGACCGTCAGCTCCCAGCGCGGATCACCGGCAAAGCTGCCATCGCGGGCAATGCCAACCGACCAGATCTCGGCCTTTTCGCCGACCGAATAATAGATCCGGCCGCCATGATAGGCGACGGACCAGACGCGGCGTTCGTCCTGCGTGTAGCCCCATGTGTCGGGGTCTTCCGAGTCGAAGGCAGCACCCTGTATGTCCATCACCGCACCGTCATCGGCGACGGGAGCCAGCCCATGCGCCGGCCGCCCGGCAACGCCGTGATCGAATGTGTCGATCAGCGTGCCGTTGGCGTCGAGGCGGTGGATGAAGCCGGTGTCGAGGTCGCTGGCGAAGAACTCGCGGTGATTGCTGTCGAAGCTGATGTCGCCGATGCCGGAACCGCTGTTGGTGTCAATGTCGGCGAATTTGGAGACCGCGCCGGTGATGCCGTCGATCTTCCAGATCGTGCCCGGACCGCCACCGCTTTCGGTGCCGAACTGGCCGTCCATGAAGACGGCGCCCGCGGTTCCGCGGCGCTGTCGCTCGGGCCGACCGTCGGCATCTTCGTCCGGGGTGACGATACGGATGCCGTGCAGCGAGGTCGCGCCGGCATAGAGGTTGGGGACGCCCGTGGGAACGCCGTCGCGCACACCGTCATCATAGGTAATGGCGAACACCTGGCCGATCTGTTCGGCCGTCACCTCGAAAGGCGGCGGCGTGTAGACGAGCTGGCCGGAAGCCGGTCCGCCGAGCGCCGAAACGTCGAAGACGCGCAAGGTGGCGCGCGTCGTGTCGATGAAGGTTTCGTCGACCGGGTCGACGCCGGGCGGCAGCCCCCCCCTTTCGGAATCGGCAGAGTCGAAATTGGGAATGACGGTGCCGGAAAATCCGGTGACCGCCATCGAGCCGGGATAGACGATCTGGGTTTCCTGCGCTTGGGCGGCTGTGCCCAACCAGAGCGTGGCGCTCAGCGCCAGGGCAAGCAAACCGCCGCCCAGATCGAGCGAACGGCGGAAACCGCTTGGAAACGACATGGACGCGCCGCGATCGCAGGACATAAAACTCCCCCCGAAGTTTTCGGGAGGAACATCCGGTGCGGCCGCGCGAAACAGGGCAAGGCGCGGCGTTCCGGCACGTTCGTCCCTGATCGAATTGTCTGCTTTCCTCATCTTCACGATACGCCTGCTCCTGCGCAGGGTCAACGGAATCAGCCGAAAGCCCAGCGCATCGACTCCATCCCGAAGGCGGTGGTCGCGCTGAGCTTGCGTTGGTCCCGGAGACCGTGGAGCCTCTGGGGTCCTGGTCATGGGGCATCCTTTCCGGCCCGCACCATGCGGCGCCTGGTCGTCAGTCGCAGGCTGGAGCAGAAAGGTTCATGCAAAACGGCGGCCGGGTCTGTCCGCCATTTCACAGAGGCGCGGCTAATTCCTTGTGTCAACTCAAGGTGGAAAACAGTCTTGGCGCGCGAAAGACCGGCCGGCTTACTTACCGTCAGTGCCGGCTTCTGCTAGCGTCTTCCCAACCCTGGGGGGTATCATCACACGCAGGCACTTCGTTCTATTGCTGGCGGCGCTTTTTCCATGTGCGTTGCCGGCCCATCAATCCTTAGCCAAGACCTTGGTCTACTGCACCGAGGTTAGCCCCGATACGTTCGATCCCGCACTCGCCTCCGGATCCCGCGACGCCTCGGCCACCGCTCTCTACAACCGCATGGTCGAGTTCGAGCCCGGCACCACCAAGGTGCGCCCCGGCCTTGCCGAAAGCTGGGAGATTTCCGACGACGGCCTTACCTACACATTCCACCTGCGGCAGGGCGTGAAATTCCACAGCGTCGAGGGCTTTACGCCTAGTCGCGACTTCAATGCCGATGACGTGCTGTTCACCTTCGACCGGCAGGCCAACGCGCAGAACCCGTTCAACAATTACGCCAAACGCCAGTACATTTACTTCGACGGCATCGGCATGCCGGATCTTGTCGCCGGTTGGCGCAAGCTTGACGACCATACTGTGGTGATGACGCTGAAGGCGCCGCATTCGCCGATGCTTGCCGACCTGGCGATGGATTTCGCTTCGGTCGTTTCCAAGGAATATGCCGACAAGCTCGTCGCAGAGAAGCGGCTGCTCGACCTGGCGCTGAAGCCGGTCGGGACGGGTCCATTCCAGCTTGTCGACTACCAGCAGGATGCAGTAATCCGCTACAAGGCCAATCCGGACTACTGGCGCGGCAAGCCGAAGATCGACGATCTCGTCTTCGCCATTGCCACCGATGCCAGCATTCGCATGGAAAAGCTGCGCGCCGGCGAATGCGATCTCATGCCCTATCCAAATCCGGCCGACCTGGAGGCGATCAAGGCGACACCCGGCATCAAGGTCATGCGGCAGGAGGGCCTCAATACGGGATACCTCGCCTTCAACACCTTGCAGAAGCCCTTCGACGATCCAAGGGTGAGGAAGGCGATCGCCATGGCCATCGACACCCAGGCGCTGGTCGACGTCGTGTTCCGCGGCACCGGTGAAGTCGCACGCAATCCGCTGCCGCCGACCTCCTGGGCCTATGACAAGACGAGCCCCGATCATGTCTTCGACCCCGCTGCCGCCAGGCAGGGGCTCGCCGATGCCGGCGTAAAAGACCTGCACATGAAGATCTGGGCGATGCCGGTGCAGCGTCCCTACAACCCGAATGCGCAGCGTATGGCCGAAATGATCCAGTCCGACCTGGCAAAGATCGGTGTCAACGTGGAAGTCGTGACGTATGAGTGGACTGAATACCTTGCCCGCTCGAAGTCACGCGACCGCGACGGCGCCATGCTGTTCGGCTTCACCGGCGACAATGGCGACCCCGATAACTTCCTGTCGGTGCCGCTTGGCTGTGCCGGCGTCGGCACCACCAATCGTGCCAACTGGTGTTTTCCGGCATTCGACGATCTGCTCAAGCAGGCAGCCGGGATCGTCGATCCCGCTGCCCGC
This sequence comes from Mesorhizobium sp. M0037, assembly GCF_040323635.1. Classification (NCBI taxonomy): domain Bacteria; kingdom Pseudomonadati; phylum Pseudomonadota; class Alphaproteobacteria; order Hyphomicrobiales; family Phyllobacteriaceae; genus Mesorhizobium; species Mesorhizobium sp. M0037. Next base: position 96,499 of record NZ_JAMYVB010000018.1, read on the forward strand.
GCAAAACTCTATTCGCAGGCGCAAACGATCTTCAGGGAGCAGATGCCGTGGGTCGCTATCGCCCACTCCGTGGTCTCGATGCCGATGCGCGAACAGGTGACGGGCTATGTCATGGACCCCTTTGATCACCATGATTTCGCGGGCGTCGATATCAAGGAATAGCGTTCGGTGTCTGCCGCCGATCTCGATGTCTATGTAGAGAGCCTGCGCAATTTCCGACTGGTGCGGAGCTATAGCATCGCGCAGTTGCTGCCTTACCTGGAACAGGCTGGATTGAAAGTGCGCCTGCTCGACCGGCCAGCCGGCCGAGATCGGGCGCCGGTGGCCTTTCTGCATGTCGACCTGACAGTCGTGCCGCCAACGTACCGCGGGCTCGGCCACCTCTACGACCGCACCATCAATGGCCGCGCGCTGTCCATCCACCGGCACCTTTATTCGACACTGAAGCTGGAGGCAGGCGACAGCCACGAGGGGCCGGTTGTCGTCAAGACCGTCCTCAACTCCAGGGGCCGACCAGAGCAGCGCTGGTGGCAGCATCGCAACGGCCTGACCAGGAGCGCGCATGCCATCCGCAAGCTCTTCGAACCCGGCTACAAGGACCGCCTGTGCCCGCCCTATCAAGTCTACCAGACGATCGGCGAGGTTCCTCCGGATGTATGGCGCAACAATCGCCTGATGGTGGAAAGGTTCGCCTTCGAAACCCTCGACCTGCCCATCGTCAAACACCGCTACATGTTCCTGCTCGGCGCCGAGATCAACATGCGGCAGGTCTACGACGATGTGTTGTGCGCCGGCTCAAAAATCCTGAGCAATGAGGTGGGCGGCGCCGTCCCGCCGGAGGTGCTGGCGGTGCGGCAAAGGCTCAATCTGGATTTCGGCGCCATCGACTATTTCATCGTCGACGGCAAAGGCATTGTCGTCGATGCCATCAAGACCGTCGGCTCAAATCCGGAATGGCTGAAGAAAAACCGCTTTCGCCGGGAGTTCAACGATCGCATGGCCGAGACGCTGATAGCCTTTGTCCGCGGCTGAGCCGTTCACCAGATCCAGTCGCCTCTGCCCAGCACCGACACCGCTTCGACGATACGGTTGAAGCTGGCGCGGGCCCGGCCGACCGTGTGCCTGGCCCGGAGATAGCCGTGCACCAGTCCCGGCTCCTCGAACCAGGCGGCATGGCCGCCGGCAGCGAGGACGCGATCGCGGTAGGCCTCGCCGTCGGACGACAGCGGGTCACACTCAGCGGTGATCAGCACTGTCGGTGGCAGGCTGGTGAAATCGACGTCGGCCAGTGGATACAAAGTGATGTCGCCGGTGCCGTCGACGCCGCCGGTGCGGATATCCCTGTAGAAGTCGAGATCGCGCACCGTCAGCATCGGCGCTTCCGCATGGGTCAAATAGGAGCCTTGCGAACGGTCGCCGCCGAGGCCGGGATAGATCAGCACTTGGCCGATCGGCTTTTTGGCATGGCTGCGCGTCGCGTGGGCGACAGCCGCGCAGAGATTGCCGCCGGCGCTGTCGCCGCACAGCAGGACAGGTTGATCGTAGGTTCTGGCCGCCCATTCGAAGGCATGCAGCGCATCGTCGAAGGCGGCCGGGTGCAGATGCTCCGGCGCCAGGCGGTAGTCGATGGAGACCATTTCGAAGCCGGTCCGGGCGCACAGCTTGGCGCAGATATCGTCATGGCTGTCCAGCCCACCGAGGATGAAGCCGCCGCCATGGATGTAAAGCACCATCGCGGCATGGCCCGGTGTCGCGTTGCGATAAATGCGGATCGGGATGTCGTGGGCGGCAATGATTGTCGTTTCCGCCGTCACGCCATCGGGATAGCCGGCAAAAAACTCGCGGCACATCCGGTCATAGATCGCACGCTGCTGGGCGATGGTGTAGTCGATCGTGTCGGGAGGATAGTAGGAGTTGGTCTTCTCGATGAAGGCCCAGGTCTCGGCGTCGATGAGGGTTTTGTAGTCGGTCATGCAGCTCCTTTACCTCCCCCTTGATGGGGGAGGTCGCCGCGAAGCGGCGGGTGGGGGGTGGTGGCGCATGCCCCCCCCCCCCCCCCCCGGGGGCGCCCGCCCCCCCCCCCGGGGGGGGGGGGGGGTGGTGGCGCATCACCCCACCCCGGACCTTCGGTCCGACCCTCCCCATCGAGGGGAGGGTAAAGAGGCTACTTCCCCTTCCACACCGGGTCGCGCTTTTCTGCGAACGCACGAAACCCTTCCACATTGTCCTCCGAGCCATAAAGCGCATCTACCGTCGCCAATTGCCGGCGCGTCACGCGGTTCATCGCGTCCTGGAAGGTCAGCGCCTCCGCCACCCGCGCCGTCTCCTTGATCGCGGCGAACACCAGTGGCGGGCCGCTGGCGAGCAGCCTTGCGATCTCCCAGACGCGCTCCTCGAGCTTGTCCTTGGGCAGCACTTCGTTGACCAGCCCCCAGCGATGCGCTTCCGCCACATCCATCCAGCGGCCGGTGAGCAGCAGGTCCATGGCGACATGATAGGGAATGCGCTTGGGCAGCTTGATCGTCGCGGCGTCGGCCAAGGTCCCGGCGCGGATCTCGGGCAGGGCGAAGGAGGAGTGGTCGGAGGCGAAAATGAGGTCGCAGGACAGCGCTAGCTCGAAGCCGCCGCCCACCGCCATGCCGTTGACGCAGGCAATGACCGGCTTGTTCATGTCGCGCAGCTCCTGCAGGCCGGCGAAACCGCCGACGCCATAGTCGCCGTCGACCGCGTCGCCACCGGCGGCTGCCTTCAAATCCCAGCCGGCGCAGAAGAACTTGTCGCCGGCGGTCTTGACGATGGCGACGCGCAATCCGGGATCGTCGCGGAACGCCTTGAAGGTCTCGCCCATCAGCCGCGACGTTTTCAGGTCGATGGCGTTGGCCTTGGGCCGGTCGAGCGTGACCTCGAGGATGGTGCCCTCGCGGCGAGTTGAAATGACGTCAGACATTCTTCTTCTCTCCCAGCACCAGCAGCGCGTCGGCAATCCAGGCGCCCTTGCCTTCGGCGCAGACGATCAGCGGGTTGATGTCGAGTTCCTCGATATCGCCGGCATTCTTCTGCACGAAGCCGGCAATGCCTGCGATGGCGCCGATGGCCGCGGCGACATCGGCCTTCGGCCGGCCGCGATAGCCCTCAAGCAGAGGGAACAGTTTCAGGCCGCGTAGCGCCGCCTCGATATCGTCGCGCGTTGCCGGCAGCATCAAGGTCACGCTGTCGCGCAACAGCTCGACCAGCACGCCGCCAGTTCCCAGCGTCATGACGGCGCCGAACATCGGGTCGCGGGTAAAGCCCACGATCAGCTCGGCGACGCCGTCGCGCACCATGCGCTCGACATAGAGCCCGGTGCCGAGCGGCAAGAGATCGTGCGCCGCGGTGCTGACGGATTCGGCGTCCTTGAGGTTAAGCCTGACAGCGCCGACTTCCGACTTGTGGGTGACGCCAAGCGCCTTCAACGCCACCGGGAAGCCGAGCGCCATCGACGAAATCACCGCCTCTACGGCGTTAGCGGCACGTTCTGCCTTCGGCACCGGCAAGCCGGCCTTGATCAACCGCGCCTTGGCTTCGGCCTCGTCAGGGGTGACATGGTCACCTCCGGCCGCACCTGCAGCCGACGTGTCGATAGGCTGCGCCTGCGGCTCGGCCCAGGCCCAGCCGATGAAGGCTGCCGCACCTGCGGCATCCATGGCCTCGGAGATGCCGAACAGCGGCACCATGCCGCGCGCCATCAGTTCGGCGGTGTATTCCTCCGGCAGGTTCTCCGGCAGCGACGAGACGATCGCGCCATGCGCCTTGTTGGTCTTCAGCGCCGATTCGAAGGCGCGCAGCGTCGCCCACCAGTCGGTGACCGAGCAGCGGTCGGGGCGTGGAAAGTCGAGCACCAGCATGTTGAGGTCGAAGCCGCCCGACACCATGGCGGTGAAGGTGGCGGTCATCGCCGGTTCGTTGTTCCAGATGAAGGTGTGATAGTCCAACGGGTTGGCGACCGCGACCAGCGGCCCGAGCGTCGATTTGACATGGGCGCGGTGCTTGCTGGTGAGCTCCGGGAAATTGACCCAGCGGCCTTCGGCGCTGTCGGCCATGACCGAGGCTTCGCCGCCGGAGCAGCTCATCGACGACAGACGATAGCCGGGCAGCGGCCCTGTGACATGCAGCAGCTTCAGCGCCTCGATGAAGGCGGGGATGGAATCGACGCGGGCAATGCCGAGCCGCCGCAGGAAAGCGCCCGAAGCGGCATCCGAACCGGCGAGCGAAGCTGTGTGCGAGACGGTCGCCTGCCGCGCCTGTTCGGACCGGCCGACCTTCATGGCGATGATCGGCTTCTTCAGTTCGCGCGCCCGCGCCGCCAGCTTCTCGAAGCCTGCTACCGAATCGAAGGCTTCGATGTGCAGGCCGAGCGAGGTGACGCGCTCGTCCTCGATCAGGCCGAGCGCCATTTCGGAGAGGCCGGTCTGCGCCTGGTTGCCGGCGGTCATCAGGAAGGCGATCGGCAGGCCGCGCTTCTGCATCGTCATGTTGATGGCGATGTTGGAGGACTGGGTGATGATGGCGACGCCCTTGGCGCCTTCGGGCAGCCGGATGCCGCCATGCTGGTCGGGCCACAACAGCGCGCCGTCGGCGTAGTTGATCAGGCCATAACAGTTCGGGCCGATGATCGGCATCTGGCCGGCCGCGGCCACCAGTTCGGCCTGCAGCCGCTCGCCATCGTCGTCATAGGCCTCGGTCTCGAGAAAGCCCGCGGCAAAACAGACGGCGCCGCCGGCGCCGCGCTCAGCCAGCGCCTTGATTACCTCGATGGTGAGATGCCGGTTGACGCCGACAAAGGCAGCGTCCGGCGCGCCGGGAAGGTCGGCGACCGAGCGATAGGCCTTGCGGCCGGCGACCTCGTCCTTGTTCGGATGCACCGGCCAGATTTCGCCGGCAAAGCCCATTTTGATCGATTGGGCGACGACGGCAGCGGCCTGAGCCCCGCCGAACACCGCGATGGATTTTGGGCGCAAGAGGCGTTCAAGCTTGTGCATATTCCCCGTCTCTTCTTTTTAAGCCCCGAACGGGCGCAGCAGCGCCCGCGAAATGATGTGGCGCTGGATTTCCGACGTCCCTTCCCAGATGCGCTCGACACGGGCGTCGCGCCAGATGCGCTCCAGCGGCAGGTCATCCATCAGCCCCATGCCGCCATGGATCTGGATTGCTTCGTCGGCAACAAAGGCGAGCATTTCGGTAGCCTTCAGCTTCGCCATGGCCATGTCCTGATCGGTGACGGTGCCCTGATCGTACTTCCAGCCGGCTTCGAACACCATCAGGTCCGCCGCCTTCAATTCGGTCGCCATGTCGGCGAGTTTGAACGACACGCCCTGGAACTTGCCGATCTGCTGGCCGAACTGCTGGCGTTGCGCCGAGTATTCGATGGCGTGGCCGAGTGCCCGCTCGGCGCGGCCGAGACAGGTGGCGCCGACCTGCAGGCGCGTGGCGCCGAGCCAGGAATTGGCGACGTCGAAGCCCTTGTGGACCTCACCCAGCACCTGGCTTGCCGGCAGGCGGCAATCGTCGAATTCGAGGATGGCGTTGGTGTAGCCGCGATGCGAGACGTTGCGGTAGCCGTCGCGCACGGTGAACCCCTTGGTGCCCTTGTCGACGAAGAAGGCGGTGATCTTCTTGCGCTTGCCGCGCGGCGTTTCTTCCTCGCCCGAAGCCATGAAACTAATTGCGAAATCGGCCAGATCGGCGTGGCTGATGAAATGCTTGGTGCCGTTGAGCACCCAGTCGTCGCCGTCCTGCACGGCTGACGCCTTCATGCCGCGCAAATCGGAGCCGGCGCCGGGCTCGGTCATCGCCAGGCAGTCCCACTTCTCGCCACGAATACACGGGAACAGGTATTTTTCGCGCTGCTCCGGCGTGCCGGCGAGCAGGATGTTGGAGGGGCGCGCGACGCAGGTCCAGTGCAGCGCATAGTTGGCGCGGCCGAGTTCCTTCTCGTAGAGCAGCCAGGTCACCGTATCGAGGCCGGCGCCACCGACATCGGCCGGCATGTTGGCGGCATAGAGCCCCGCTTCGATTGCCTTGACCTTGATCTCCTCGATCAGCTCGCGGCGCAGCACGCCGGTGCGCTCGACCTCGCGTTCATGCGGGTAAAGCTCATTCTCGACGAAAGCGCGCGTCGTCTCGACAATGAGCTTCTGTTCCTCCGACAGCCCGAAATCCATGGTCTTCAGCCCTTCTTCTTTTTCTTCGGTTTTTCCGCCTTCTTTACCGGCTTGGATGCCTTGGACTTCTCGGCGGCCCTGGATGCGGCCGGCTTCTTCGCCGCCAGCTTGGCCAATTGCCTGGTATAGTCCTTGTGCAAGGCGCCGGCGCCCCAGCCCTTGCCTTTGTTCTGTTTCGACAGAGCATCCATGATCGCGACCAGATTGTCGTCGCGGATCTTTTCCAGTTCGCGGATCGACAGGCCGTGCGCCTGGTCGTCCGACTGGGTGGCAATAAGATCGACCAGCTCGTCGTTGAACTCCGGCACGTCCATCAGCTTGGTCCACGGCCATTTCAGGCACGGCCCGAACTGCGCCATGAAGTGGCGCATGCCGGCCTCGCCGCCGGCGACGCGGTAGACCTGGAACATGCCCATCTGAGCCCAGCGCAGGCCGAAGCCATAGCGCATGATGTCGTCGAGTTCCTCGACCGTGCAGATGCCGTCCTTGATCAGCCACAGCGCCTCACGCCAGGCCGCTTCGAGCAGGCGGTCGCCGACAAAGGCCTCGATCTCCTTGCGGATCACCACCGGCTTCATTCCGATCGATGCATAGATCTCCTTTGCGACCTCGATCGCCTCTGGAAAGGTCTGTTCGCCGCCGACGATCTCGACCAGCGGCAGCAGATAGACGGGGTTGAAGGGATGTCCGACAACCAGACGCTCCGGATGCTTCTTCATCGCCACCTGCATGTCGGTCGGCTTGATGCCCGAGGTGGACGAGCCGACAATGGCGTTGGCCGGCGCGTAGAGATCGATCTCGGCCAGTACGCGGTGTTTGAGGTCGAGCCGCTCCGGCACGCTCTCCTGGATGAAATCGGCGTCGGCCACCGCCTCGGCGATGGTCTTGGCAAAGGTCAGTCTGCCTTCCCTGGGCAGGCCGCCGGGAACCATCTGCTTGTAGGCGCGGCGCGCGCCCTTCATCACTTCCGAGACCTTGCGCGACGCTTCCGGGTCCGGATCGAAGATCGACACGTCGATGCCGTTGAGCAGCAGCCGCGCCACCCAGCCGGCGCCAATGACACCGCCGCCAATGGCGGCTGCCTTGTTGATGATGCTCATGGTCAGGCTCCGGTTCTTGTCTTGGCGGTTTGAGGGTCGATGAGAGGCACGCGCTCGCCGGAGCGGATCACGGAGGGGTCGTAGGCCTTGCGGGCGAAGACTTCGAGCACGAACTGGCGGAAGAATGCGATCGGCAGCGTGTCGAAGTCCGGGTCGAAGCTCGACTGGTCCCAGCGTTCGCAAAACTGGTCGCAATCGTCGAAATAGGCATGGCTGGCGAAGCGGTCGCGAGCATGGCGGTTGCCGCCGAGATGATGCGCGTAATAGAGCCGCTGGAAGTCGCCATGCTTTTCCACCACCCAGGTGCATTGCTCGCGCACGAAAGGTTTCAGGATCGAAGCGGCGTATTCGTCGTGATTGTAGGGAGCGTAGATGTCGCCGATGTCGTGCAGCAGCGCGCAGGCGATCCAGTCGGTGTCGGCGCCGTCGCGCCAGGCACGAGTCGCCGCCTGCAGCGAATGGCCGAGCCGGGTGATCTTGTAGCCGGACAGGCCTTCGTCGAGCTGCACCAAAGCGTCGAGCAGCCGCTCGCCGGTCTTGGCGGCATAGTCGATCTCATGGGCGGTCAGGAACTCGTAGTCTTGCCTGTCGCCATCCTTCATCGCAGTGAATTTGACGGTAGCCATGATCCGCTCCCGTCTTAAGCAGCCGCTGCGATCGGCGCCCGCTTGGTGAGGTTGAGCTTCCTGCGCACTTCCTCCGGCCCCAAAATCCTGGCGCCGAGATTGGTGACGATGCTGGCGGCGCGCTCGACCAGCTGCGCATTGGTGGCCAGCACGCCCTTGTCGAGCCAGAGATTGTCTTCGAGACCGACGCGGACATTGCCGCCGGCGAGCACTGCAGCGGCTGCATAGGCCATCTGGTTGCGGCCGATGGCGAAGGCCGACCAGTTCCAGGTCGACGGCACGTTGTTAACCATGGCCATGAAGGTGTTGAGGTCGTCCGGCGCCCCCCACGGCACACCCATGCAGAGCTGCACCAGCGCGTCGGGATTCAAGACCTTTTCTTCGACCAGCTGTTTGGCGAACCAGAGGTGGCCGGTATCGAAGGCTTCGATCTCCGGCTTGACGCCGAGCGCCGTCATCATGCCGCCCATTGCGCGCAGCATGCCGGGCGTGTTGGTCATGACATAATCGGCCTCGGCGAAGTTCATGGTGCCGCAATCCAGCGTGCAGATTTCCGGCAGGCACTGGCGCACATGTTCCATGCGGTTGGTGGCGCCGCCCATGTCGGTGCCTTTTTCATTGAGCGGCAGCGGCGCTTCCGGTGAGCCGAACACCATGTCGCCGCCCATCCCGGCGGTCAGGTTCAGGATCACATCGACTTCTGCCGCGCGGATGCGGTCCGTCACTTCGCGGTAGAGATGGACATCGCGGCGCGGCTTGCCGGTCTCGGGGTCGCGGACATGGCAGTGGACGATGGCGGCACCGGCCTTGGCCGCATCGATCGCCGAATCGGCGATCTGCTTGGGCGAGCGTGGCACATGCGGGGAGCGGTCCTGCGAGCCGCCGGACCCGGTCACGGCACAGGTAATGAAAACCTCACGGTTCATCGCGAGCGGCATGGACATCTCCTCCCCATAGAAACAGACCCTAACAATGACCGACTTGCCGGAAACTGTTTTGCAATTTACGAAGCTCTCATGATCAAAAGCGAAAAACCGACCATCTTCCGCGCTGAGCGATCGCCGCTCAAGGTGACGCTGCTGGTGTTTTCAGGCTCGTCCATCATGTGCGTGGCGTCGACCGTCGACCCGCTGCGCGCCGCCAACCGCATCTCAGGCGAGACGCTGTTCGATTTCAAACTGGTCTCGGTCACCGGCGAGGCGCCGGTCACCACATGCGGCCTGCCGGTGGCGGTCAGGGGCCGCTTCGATGCGGCCGAGCCGACCGACGTGCTTGTCGTCGTCGCCGGCTTCGGCACCCAGAATTACGCGACATCGGCTCTGCTTTCCGGATTACGGCGAGCGGCCCGCGCGGCTCGCGCCTGCGGCGGCGTCGAGGCCGGCACATGGCTGGTGGCGCGCGCCGGCCTCCTCGAAGGCCGCAGCGCCACCACCCATTGGGAAGACATGGAGGATTTTTCCTCCGCCTTTCCCGGCGTCGACGTGCGTCCGGACCGCTACGTCATCGACGGACCGGTGTTCACCTCGGGCGGGGCGTCGCCGACCTTCGACCTGATGCTGCATCTGATCCGCACCCGGCTCGGCATGGCCGTCGCGCTCGATGTCGCCAGCGTCTTCATCTACGACCAGGCGCGCGCCGCGACCGACGCGCAGCCGCTGGTCTCGCTCGGCCGGCTCGACGGCTACGACCCGCGTCTGGCGCAGGCTATCCGGCTGATGGAATCGCATGTCGACCAGCCGCTGACCATCGACGCGGTGGCAAAACGCGCCGGGGTGACGGCGCGGACATTGGAGAGCATTTTTCGCAAGTCGATCGGCGAGACGCCGGGCGCATATTATCTCAGGCTGCGGCTGGGCGCGGCGCGGCGGCTGGTGGTCGACACGCGGATCGCCATGGCGGATATTGCCGGGCGGACGGGGTTCTCGTCCGCCGCGGCATTTTCCAGAGCGTTTTCAAGAGCGTTCGGCGAAGCCCCGGTCAGGCTGCGCCGAGGTTGATGCATGTCGCCCAAAAGTGTGTCGCGGTTTTGGGATTACGACATGCACAGACAAAGGGAGATCAGGCTGCGTTCTGTCGATCGCTGCCGGCGTCCATCTGCGAGCGCATCTGCCTCGCCAGACGGACTTCAAATCGGCTGCTGACAGCACGATCCCATTCGTTTTTCACGCTGTCGGTCGGCCGCGGCAGCGCCATCAGCCGGTCGATGATCGATCCGGTCTCGCCGGATGAGAGCAGGGCGTCGATTTCGCGTTCATGCTGCATATCGGTTCGCCTCCTTCCTTTTCACCCGCCACAACCGCATCCTTATACGAGATACGTGACGGCAGTTTGAAGGCAAGAGCGAGGTCATTGAGGGGCGCCAAAGGGCAAACCCTTGTCGTCGGATAGGGTCTTGCGCAAACCCCATTCCGGGGCGGCCGGAATGTTATCCAGCCACCCTTGAGCACAACGAATCGGCTTTCCGCCCTCAGACGTAGCGGTTGACGATGTTTTCCAGCAACTCCTGGCGGCCGGAGCGTGGCTGCGGCTCGATCTTCTTCTTCACCACGCGCTCGGCGATGTCTTCCAGCGAGCGCTTGCCCGACAGCATCGCCTTGCCCTCGGCCGTGTTCCAACCGGCATAGCGCTCGGCCAGCGGACCCGACAGCGCCTTGTCCTCGACCATCTTGGCGGCTGCCTTGAGGCCTCGTGCGCAGGAATCCATGCCGCCGATATGGCCGATCAGCAGGTCCTGTGGGTCGAGCGACTGGCGGCGCAGCTTGGCGTCGAAATTGGTGCCGCCGGTCTTGAAGCCGCCGGCCTGCAACACCTGGTAATAGGCCAGCGCCATCTCGGGCACATTGTTGGGGAACTGGTCGGTGTCCCAGCCCGACTGGTAGTCGTTGCGGTTCATGTCGATCGAGCCGAAGACGCCGAGCGCATTGGCCAGCGCCAGCTCGTGCTCGAAGGAATGGCCGGCAAGAATCGCGTGGCCCTGCTCGATGTTCAGCTTCACTTCCTTCTCCAGCCCGAAGCGCTTGAGGAAGCCGTAGACCGTGGCAACGTCGTAGTCGTACTGATGCTTGGTCGGCTCCTGCGGCTTCGGCTCGATCAGGATCGTGCCTTTGAAGCCAATCTTGTGCTTGTAGTCGACGACGAGACTGAGGAAGCGCCCAGCCTGCTCCTGCTCGCGGGCAAGATCGGTGTTGAGCAGCGTTTCATAGCCCTCGCGCCCGCCCCACAGTACATAATTCTCGCCCTTCAGCCGCTTCGTGACGTCGATGCAGCTTTTCACCGTCGCCGCCGCATAGGCGAAGACATCCGGATCGGGATTGGTGGCGGCGCCCGACATGAAGCGGCGGTTGGAGAACAGGTTGGCCGTGCCCCAGAGCAGTTTGACGCCGGTCTTCTTCATCTTGGCGGCAAAATAGTCGGCGATCTCGTCGAGCCGCGCGGCACTTTCGGAGAAATCCTTGCCTTCCGGCCGCACGTCGGCGTCGTGGAAGCAGAAATAGGGCGCGCCGAGCAGCGAGAACATCTCGAAGGCGACGTCGGCTTTCAGCTTGGCCAGTTCCATCGTGTCGACGCCGCCAGCCTTGGGAAACCAGGGCCGGTCGAAGGTCTGGCCGCCAAAGGGATCGCCGCCCGGCCAGGCGAAAGAATGCCAGTAGGCGACGGCGAAGCGCAGATGGTCTTCCAGCCGTTTGCCGGCCACCACCTCGTCGGGATTGTAGAAGCGGTAGGCCAGCGGATTGGTCGAATCCGGCCCCTCATACTTGATCGCTTTGATGTCGCCGAAAAATCCGCTGCTCATGATTTCTGTCCTCTCTCGAATAGTTCACCCTGATTACCTCAGGCGTAATTGGTTTCGCTCTCGCTTGGGGTGAAAAGCCTCGTGTCAAAGCCACTCAACGAAGGAGACAGACCATGACCGACCTCAACACGATCGCCCAGAACTACATCACCGCCTGGAACGAGGCCGATGCGGATCGCCGTGCCGAACTGCTCAAGGCCACCTTCACCGAAGACGTCAGCTACCGCGATCCGCTCATGCAGGGCGACGGCCACGCCGGCGTTGCTGGGCTGATCGACGGCGTACAGCAGCGCTTCGCCGGCTTCCGGTTCTCGCTGAAGGGTACGCCGGACGGGTTTGGCGACCGCATCCGCTTCTCGTGGAATCTTGGGCCGGAAGGCGTGCCGTCGGTTATCGAAGGCACCGATATCGGTGTTATCGAAAATGGGCGCCTGAAGAGCGTCACCGGGTTTCTGGACAAGGTGCCGGCGCAGTGATCGATTAAGGGTGGCGCGAGACACCCCCCTCTGCCCTGCCGGGCATCTCCCCCGCAAGGGGGGAGATTGGCTGGCATCCACGCCTTCGCTAATCACCCACCTTACAAGACTGGCATACCCGCCGACGCTGCCGATCTCCCCCCTTGCGGGGGAGATGCCCGGCAGGGCAGAGGGGGGTGCCTCGCGCCGACTCACGCGGTCACGCCCTTGATCGCCGGATACAGCGCCCGGTAGCGCTGATAGGCATCGGCATACGCCCCGCCAAGCGGGACATCCGGTTCGATCGTCGCATCCGTCCTCGGCGCCGTGCACACCGCCAGCGGATCAGCCCCTGTCGCCGCGATCAGACCAAGCCTCGCCGCGCCAAAGGCAGCACCGAAATCGCCGTCGGCCGGAATGTCCACGGGCACCTGCAGCGCCGTAGCGATCGCCTTCAGCCAGTAGCGCGAGCGCGAGCCGCCGCCGATCGCGGTTACCCGCGTCAAATCCGTGCCGGCGGTCTTCAAGGCTTCGAGACTGTCGCGGAATGCGAAGGCGACGCCTTCAAGCACGGCCTGCGTCAGCACCGCGCGGCTCGACTCATGCGCCAGTCCGGTGAAGGACCCACGAATGGCGGAATCATTATGCGGCGTGCGCTCGCCCGAGAGATAGGGCAGGAACGACACCCCGCTCGGCGCTCTCAGCACATCGCCAAGTTCGGCGGTCAATTCGCCGGCCTTCTTGCCTGAAATCTCCGACAGCCAGTTCAGCGAATCGGTCGCAGACAGGATGACCCCCATCTGGTGCCAGGTGTTGGGCAGGGCATGGCAGAAGGTGTGCACCGCGCTTGCCGGATTGGGCAGGTAGGAAGCGTTGGCGGCAAACAGCACGCCAGATGTGCCCAGCGACACAAAAGCGTGGCCGGCGCCGACCGTGCCCATGCCGCAGGCCGAAGCAGCATTGTCGCCGGCGCCGCCGGCAACCGGGGTGCCCGATGCTATGCCCCAGCTGACGGCCAGTTCGGCGCGCAAGGCTCCGGCCTTCTCCGTGCCTTCGACCAGCGACGGCATCTGCCTTTCGTCGAGCGATGTCGCCGCAAGCAACTCGGGGGACCAGCGCCGTTTGCCGACATCGAGCCAGGAGGTGCCGGCCGAGTCGGACATTTCTGAGATATGCTCGCCGGTCAGCCACAGCCGCAGGAAATCCTTCGGCAAAAGCACCTTCGCCACTTTGGCGAAGACGGAGGGCTCATTGTTCTTCACCCAGGCGAGTTTCGGCGCCGTGAAGCCGGGGAAGACGATATTCCCGGTGAGTTGGCGAAAGCGCGGGTCGGCATCGAGCGCGGCGGCCTCGGCGTGGCTGCGCGTATCGTTCCACAGAATGCAGGGGCGGAGCACCTGGTCGCCGGCATCTAGCAAGGTGGCGCCATGCATATGGCCGGAAAGGCCGATGCCCTTGACCGCGGCAAGCTCTTTTGGGTGCGAGGCTTTCAGCTCGGCAATGGCCGTCTCGCAGGCGCGGATCCAGTCGGCGGGGTTTTGTTCGGACCAGCCGGGATGCGGCCGCGATACGTCAAGCGAAGCATGGCCGGAGCCGATGATCTTCTGCCCGGCATCGATCAACAGCGCCTTGACGCCCGACGTGCCGAGATCGAGGCCGAGATACATGCATTCCTCCCATTGCCATTAATTTTTTCGGGTCTCGAAAAAATCTGGCTTGCCAGTTTTTAAAACAAGATCCGCCGCGGGTCAATTCTCTAACAAATTGGCGGCGCGTTGCGAAAACAGCGCCGAAAGCGGACTGTCCGGCCGGGCCAGTGCGCGCTCGGCCGTCAACGCCCGGGCAAGCGCTGGGTCACCGGCGCGCAACGCCGCCTCGATCAGCGTGAGATCAATCACATCGCGCTGGGCGTGGCTGCCGCCAAAGCGATGGGCAATGGCGCGGATCGGTCGGATCAAGCGCACCGCTTCGCTGTAATTTCCCTCGCCGAATGCCTTGATGCCTTCCGTCAGTGGCTGGCCGACATCCCGGGTAAAGGCGACATTGTCGTCGCTGCCGCGCATCGCCTCGTGCTGGGCTTCGAGCAAGATCTTGGCCGGCGCTACGAGCCCGGCGCCGACGAATGCCATCATCGCATGCGCATCGTTGAAGGCGTAGTTGCCGGCTCCAGCCTTCGGCGCCCAATTGGCGGCGAGCGCTGCCCAGCGGTCGCCGACATCGACACCGCCGAGATAAAGCCGCCACAGGATCGCCGAGGCGTCGACCATGTTGAGCGCCAGGGCAGAGCGGGCACCATAGATCGGGCCGTCATAAAGCTTGAGCACTTCGTCGGTTTCGCCGAGGTCGTAGTGGAACAGCGCCAGATGCCACCAATTGTGCACCTGCAGGAAGCTCTCTTTGGTCCACGCCTCGGGATTGGCGCGCATCCAGGCGATACCGTCCCGTTGCCGGCTCTGCATCTCCATGACATGGGCGACCGCATGCTGCGCCCAGCCGTCTCGCGGCTCGATCTCGATCGCCTGTCGGCCGAAATTTTCGGCTCTGATATAGTCGCCCATCTCCTCGAGACCGAAGGCCTGCATACCGAGAATGGCGTGGTAACCTGGCATGCCGCTCTGCCAGGACGGCAGCGCGCGGCTGATACGGTCGCGCAGCATGCGGGCATTGCCGGTGAAGAAGTCGATCTGGTGGCCGACCTGCAACGCCACCGCGTCGAGCGGGTTGTCGATGGCGATATCTTCGAGCAGGCGCGCGGCGTCATGCCAGCGTCCCTCGGCAAGGTGGCCAAGGGCCGCCACATGCGCCTGTTCGCGCGGCGTCGCGGCAAGCGGCAGTGCCGCAGCATGGCACGCCTGGGCGACCGCCGTTGCCTCGCGTTCGGTGGCGAGGCCGAACAGATACCCCTTGAAGACATGCGCCATGACGAAACCGGGATCCGCGGATATGGCGCGGTCAACGGAGCCGACCGGGTCGCCGACGAAGCATTGCAATTCATGAACGGCCTGGCAGTAGGGTGAAAACCCGGCTTCGGTCGCGCCCGAAAACATTAGGCCGAATGGATCTCTTACTGCCATGTCGGCCCTGATGCTCCGCAGTTCCTAATTGCCCGAGCGCATCGCCACCGTGGCGATTCCGGCGCCGACCAGCAGCGTGCCGCCGGTGCGGTTGAAGATGCGGATTGCCTTGGGGTTGCGTACGACGTTGCGGGCGCGCGCCGCGATCAGCGCGTAGCCGAAGGCATTGGCGAAGGCGAGCGCCAGGAAGGTCGTTTCGAAGATCAGCATCTGTGTCCAGAAATCGGCTTCCCGATTGAGGAACTGCGGCAGGAAGGCGACGAAGAAGGTGATGCTCTTCGGGTTGAGTGCGGTGACCAGCCAGGCGTGCGCCATCATCTTGGCGGCCGAGACGGCATCTGTGCGTGGTTCGGCTTTGAGCGCGCCGCCGGCGCGAAACAGTTTTACCCCGAGATAGATCAGATAGCAGGCGCCGATCAGCTTCAGAATGGTGAACACGGTCGCCGACGCCGCCAGCAGCGCGCCGATGCCCAGCATCGACAGGGTCATGGCGGTGAAGTCGCCCAGCGCCACGCCGACGGCCATCGGCAAGGCGGTGCGCCAGCCCTGGCCCAGCGCATAGGACACGACCAGAAGAATGGTCGGGCCCGGAATGATGAGCAGCACGGCGGAGGCGGCGGCGAAGGCGGCCCAGTTTTCGAACGACATCTTTGTCTCCTTGAGGGCAAAGAAAAGGATAAATCCTCGTGTGCGGAGGAATGTAAAGGGCCCTCTCCCAAAAATGCACGGCGGACCATTTCGCCCGACCGCTGCGGCTATTGGCGGCACAGGTTTAATGCCGGTCGTTGGGCCTTCACCCTTTTTCAACCATGTTTGGCGAAACTGCCTGCTATCCGGCCGGACCGTGTTTCCCGCCGACAGCGTAGGGTTTGGGTATGCGTGAGTTGCCGCAGAATGTGACGCCGCCAGCAAATGGCGACGCAAACGAGACCGAACATCTCTATTCCCGCCGCTTCGTCCTGTCAGGGGCCGGCGCCATGACGCTGCTCGGCATGGCCGGCTGCAGCACTTCGACGCTCGAGTTGCCGCAATTCCAGCTGGATGACACGGTCACCGGCTCGGTGCGGCCGATCCGTCCGGCGATCAGCGTCGACAAGAACATCACCGGCCCCGATGTCATGTACGCCTCACTCAACGATGGCGGCTTCGAAGTGCCGGCTGTGCCCTATCAGAAGGTCAAGCCGGAGTTCCGCCGCCAGATCGTCGTCAACGAGACCGGCGAGGCGCCCGGCACCATTGTCGTCCATCTGCAGGAGCGAAAGCTCTATCTGGTGCAGGAGGGCGGCGACGCCATTCGCTACGGCGTCGGCATCGGCAAGGACGGCTTCCGCTGGTCCGGCCGCGCCAACATCCAGTACGGCAAGGAATGGCCGACCTGGACGCCGCCGCCGGAGATGATCCAGCGCAAGCCGGAACTGGTGAAATGGCAAAACGGCCAGCCCGGTGGCCTCACCAACCCGCTCGGCGCACGCGCCCTCTACATCTACCAGGACGGCAAGGACACCGGCTACCGCATACACGGTTCGCCGGAATGGGCGAGCATTGGCCAGGCGATGTCGTCGGGCTGCGTGCGCCTGATCAACCAGGATATCATCGACCTCTACAGCCGCGTTTCCAAGAAGAACCCGGTCGTGGTCGTCTGATCCTGTGCGGCGGTTTGGCGCCGCTGGAAACTCCCGTTGCGCGATGCGGCAAGCTAGGCCAAGGTGCCTTGAAAACCACAGCGCCGGGAGAGATCGAGCATGGCTGGAACGTTTGTCATCGCACAGGGCGGCGGCCCGACCGCCGTCATCAACCAGACGGTTGTCGGGGCCACGCTGGAAGTCCGCAAGCGCCATCCCGGCGCCAAGGTGCTGGGCTCGCTCCACGGCGTGCGCGGCATTCGTGACGGCAACTATGTCGACCTCTCCGCCATCCCAGAGGACCGGCTGCGGCTGATCGCCGGCACGCCGAGTGCCGCGCTCGGCTCGACACGCGACAAGCCCGACGCTGCCTATTGCGAGGTCATCCTCAAGGGCCTGAAGAAGGCCGGCGCGGACGCCTTCATCTATATCGGCGGCAACGACACGTCGGGCACGCAGCAGATTCTGACCGACGCAGCCGGCGGCAGCATCGCTTTCGTCCATGCGCCAAAAACCATCGACAACGACCTCGAGGAAAACGACCACACGCCGGGCTTCATCTCGGCGGCCGAATTCGTCGCCGGCGCGTTCCTGTCCGTCGATCTCGATTTCCGCGCATTGCCCGGCATCTATGTCGGCATCGTAATGGGTCGGCATGCCGGCTTCCTCACCGCGGCGGCTGCAGCCTGGCAGCTCGATCCCGACAGCGGCCCGCATCTGGTCTACGTGCCGGAACGGCCGTTCTCCGCCGCCGGTTTCATCGACGACGTGCGCGCCACGCTCGACCGCCACAAGCGTTGCATCGTCGCCGTCTCCGAAGGAGTCAGCACCGCCGACGGCAAGGCGCTGGTCGAAAGCCTGGTGCCGCCGGACAAGCTCGAGCGCGACGCGCATGGCAACGTCAAACTGTCGGGCAGCGACCTGCCGTCAGCTCTGGAACGTGCGCTCGCCGAAGGCCTGTCGGGCAAGCGCGCCCGCGTCGATGCGCTTGGCTACATGCCGCGCGGCTATGTCGGCGCGATCAGCGCCGTCGACGCGCGGGAGGCTTTCGACGCCGGCGCCTTCGCGGTTGCCGTTGCCGGCGAAGGCGGTGGCTCGGTGGCGCTGCAATATGACGGCACGAAAACCGTGCTGAAGAAGGTGCCGCTGAAGAACGTCGCCGGCAAGACGCGCCATATGCCCGACGATTTCATGAAGCCCGATGTCAACCAGCTGTCGGAAGCGGGCATGGCTTACCTGAAGCGGCTGGTGCCGGAAAAATACAAGGTGGGAAAGCCCTTCGTCTGATGGGCGGCCGTTTTGGCGGCACCCGTTTTGGTGGCGAGCGCGTTGTCGGCGACTGGTTCGGCAAGACGATCATCGACGACCGCACGACGATGCTGACCGAGCCGTTCGTGCATGATTTCGTGCGCGCCAACATCTGGCATTTCAGGGGACGCGACGCCGACCTGCTGGTCGACACCGGCATGGGCATCTGCCCGCTGGCGCCTGAGATCGACACGCCCGAGGGCAAGCCGCTCATCGTTGTCGCCACCCACATCCATCTCGACCATGTCGGCTCGCTGCACGAGTTTCCGCTGCGCGCCGGGCCGCGGCACAGTGCCGAGCATTTCGAGACCATGAATGAGGCAGTGACCTACGCCTACATGTTTTGCAATCTCGACGGCGCCGTTTCGAAATTGCCGGCGCCGGGCTGGACGGCGGCCGACTACAAGATCCCGCCGGCGCCGCTGACGCGCACGCTGGACGAGGGCGACATCGTCGACCTCGGCGACCGGCAGTTCCGCGTCCTGCATCTGCCCGGACATTCGCCGGATTCGATCGCTTTGTTCGAAGAGACGGACGGGTTGTTCTTTGCCGGCGACGCCATCTACGATTCCATGCTGATCGACGACCTGCCGGATTCCTGCCGGCCTGATTATCGCCGTACCATGCAGCGGCTCCTTGACCTGCCTGTTCGCCTCGGCCATGGCGGCCATGGGCCGAGCTTCGACGGCGACCGGATGCGCGAGATCGCCACAGCCTATCTCAGGCGCAACGAAGGCCGCTGACGACATTGTGATTGGAACCAGCGTGGCGCCGTGGTCGAGCGCGTCAATCCGGACAAGGCAGCCGCCAATGCGGACCTGCAGCCGGGCGACGTCATCGTCGCCGTCGACCAGTCGCCGGTGCGGAATGCGCGGTAAGCCAACCAGGCGATCGCCGAGCCCGGCAGATCGGGCCGGAAGTCGGTGCTGCTTTTGGTCGACCGGGGCGACGCGCAAATCTTCGTCGCCGTACCCTTCGCCGCCGGTTGAGACATGATTCGGCGGGCTCGCTGAACGATCGGCAGGCCTGCCGCACGGCCCCGCCAAAATTCCCGTTGCCCGCCGCGACATCTTCGAGAACATTACGGCAGGCCGGCAATGGCCTGCTAAAAACGGACGGTTCGATGGTCACTCGCGGTTTTTCCTCCGGTCGAAAGCCTCCGACGGAGACCGATGCGCGCATTCCGCCCGGTCAGTATCTCGAACAGGGCTTTCCAGTGCTGTCGGCGGGGCCGACGCCGCGCGTGCGCACCGAGGACTGGTCGTTCACGCTCAAGCACGGGCCACGCCCGATCAAGAAATGGAACTGGGCCGAGTTCAACGCGCTGCCCTTGACCAAGATGACGCGCGACATCCATTGCGTTACCGCCTGGACCAAGTTCGATACCGCCTGGCAAGGCGTGCTGGTCGACGACATCCTTGCCGATGCCGGCATCGAAGCGCCGACCGGCTTCCTGCTGGCGCATGGCTATGACGGCTATACCACCAACGTGCCGGCCAAGGATCTCACCGCGGGGAAGGCGATGGTGGCGCTGCTTTATGAAGGCAAGCCAATCACTGCCGACCATGGCGGCCCGGCGCGGCTCCTGGTGCCGCATCTCTATTTCTGGAAATCGGCTAAATGGCTGAACGGGCTGCAGTTCACCGAGCGCGACGAGCCGGGCTTCTGGGAATTGCGCGGCTATCACATCTATGGCGACCCGTGGCGCGAGCAGCGCTATAGCGGCGATCCATGAGCGAAGCGCCGCAATCTCCCTGGCAGACGGCGAAAATCACCCGGATCGAAAAGCGGACGCCACGCGTCACCAGTTTCTTCTTCGCGCTGTCACGGCCATTCGCCTATCGCGCCGGACAGCATGTCGATGTCAGGCTGACTGCGCCTGACGGCTACCAGGCGCGCCGCTCCTATTCCATCGCCTCGGCGCCGGAGAGCGGCGCCACGATCGAGCTGGCGATCGAGCGGCTCGACGACGGTGAAGTCTCGCCCTTCTTCCACGACATCGCCGCGGTCGGTGACGAGATCGAACTGCGCGGGCCGCTCGGCGGCCATTTCGTCTGGTCCGATGGGGATGGCGGGCCGCTGCTTCTGGTCGGCGGCGGCTCCGGCGTGGTGCCGCTGATGGCGATGGTGCGGCATCGAGCCTTGCGCAAATCGGCGGTGCCGGTGGCGCTGATGTTTTCGGTGCGGGTCTGGGACGAGGTGATCTTCCGCGACGAGCTGATCGGCCTCGGCGACCGCGGCGACGGGTTCGAGCTGGTGCTGACGCTGACGCGCGAGGCGGCACGGCGCCCGTCCGACTATTCGAGGCGCATCGACACGGCAATGGTCATGCAGGCGCTCACGCGGCTGCCGCGGCCGCCGGCGCTCGCCTTCGTCTGCGGGTCGAACGCCTTCGTCTCGGCGGCTGCCCAGGCGCTGATCGATGCCGGCATATCAGCGGAAATCATCCGCACCGAGCGCTATGGCGTCTGAGAGGGCCACAGTGGTTCAATGTTTCATGGAAACAGCGACCCGCTCTCAGGCGGGTGAAAACCTTGCCGACAGCAATTGGAACGGCAGCGCGCCATAGGCGGCGACTTCGGCCTCATTGTCCCAGTTGCGGAACTGGCGCGATGGCCGTGCCTCGATCACCAGAGGCCGGCCGGTGTCGTCCACCGTTACCTTGCCGCGAAAGCGCAGCACACGTCCGCCGCCGGCGCGGCTGATCACCATGGAACGCAAGCGGGCGACGTGACCGCTGCCGGCATTGATTTCCATCTCGATGCGGCGGCGGACTGGCGGAACGACGATCCTGACGGTGACGTCCAGCATCATCTCTCCAGTCCTGTCCGGACGCGGCAGGGCCTGAGAAAGCGCGAACGGTTCCGGCGTCGCTCTTGCCTTGCGCAATGTCGGCCTGCCGCGCCAGACGGCAGCAGGCGTCGGATGCTGCAGTCGGCCCTTCTTGCGTTTCAGGCGCAACTGCTTGGCAAAGCCGCGCGACAGCCAGACGAGACCGCCGAAATCGGTGCGCGGCTTGGCCTGCAGCACCGAGGACCAGCGCGACAGGCCGGCGTGATCGGCGTTCGCAACCGTCCGTGCCAGTTCAGCCGGCGGCACTGCAATGCCGATTTCCAGGCTGAGGTAGGACAGCGCCACCGCCGCGGCTACGGCCAGGTGGCGCCTGGCGACGATATCGGCGAACACGTCCCAGTCGACCTCGTCGCCCTCGATGGCGACGGCGCAGTCGACCAGCCAGTCGCTGTGGGTGTGGGCATCGAGGCCGCCATGTGCGATGGCGAGCGCCATGCGGTCGGCCGGAGAGGGAACAAGCACGCGGACGCCATTGAAATCGGCTGACAGCGCCCGCTGCCAGATCGCCAGATCATCTTCCGCGCTTTGCTGCGACCCGTCATAAGCGAGCTGGTGCAGGTCGATGTCGCCGAAACTGCCCTTGAAAAAATTCATCGAACGCAAGGACGCCAGCCTGGTGCGCAGATATTGCGGACTGACGCCGGTGGCGATCTGCCAGTCGCGTTCGCTAAGCACATCGAAGGCGGCAATCATGGCCTGCGAGCGCACCAGTATGTCGATGTCATGCGCCACCCGGCCGCGCTGCGCCGACGCGTTGACGGCGATGCGGCTGGCGCCTTTGATAAGCATCACCGCGCAGCCGGCGTCGATCATGGCCTGTAGCGCCGGCTCGGCCTCGCGCGCAGCCAGTCGCGATTTGGTCCACAGCATCTTTTGCAGGCCGACAAGACGTGGATAGGCCGGATGCCCAGCCAGCTTGCGGCCGAACCTGTCGGAGATCGCGGCCAGCAGCCGATGCTCGCGGAAAGCAGCATGGTCGATATCGTTCTCGTCGAGCCAGCGCGCCGCGTAACGCCCTGCCGCTTCTTCATCGGGCAGCAATGCGGCCTTCAGCAGCTGGTCGAGTCCGCCAGTTGGCCATGACCAACCATAGTCCGGAAACCGACGGCCGATACGGCGCATGGCATTGGCCATCAGTCGGCGCTCGCCTTTTTCGCTGCTCGCCTTTGCATGGCCAGCCTTACGACTTCGACATAACCGCGGTCGCGCACGGGGTCGCGTCCATAGGACATGCTGTCGGGCCGGATGCGGCGCAAGGTCAGGACATCGTCGAGCATGGCAAGCGCAAAGCCCGCCTCGCGGGCACGGGCGATCCAGTCGACCATGTCGCCGCGACCGCCTTGCGGGTCGATGATCGGACCGACGGCCTCGGCTACCTCCCGGCGGATCATCATCGTCGTGCGCGACCAGCCCGCCACCGCCACGTCCTGTTGCACATCGGGCTTGTCATCGCGAAACGTCCGCCAGTGGGCAAAGACTCCTGCCGTCGCGGGAAACCGCTCGAAATGCTCCAGCTGCCTTTCGATCTTGGTCGGCAGCCACAGATCGTCCGCATCGAGCGTGGCGACGAAGGGCGTCGCCAGCGCGGCGATGCCCCTGGTGGTGGCGCTGCCTGGTCCGGCATTGTCCTGGCGCAACACCTGCACCGGCATGCCCAGCGCATTGACCACCGCGACCGTATCGTCGGTCGAGCCGTCATCGACGACGATTATGGCGTCGGGCTGGATCGTCTGGGCCGCGACCGATCGCAGCGTCTCGGCGATGGTGGCGGTCGCGTTGAAGGCCGGAATGACGACGCCGTAGCTGGCCATCACAGGAAACGCCAATTCGCAAGTTCCTTGAAATCGAAGATGCCGTCGACAGGGT
Organism: Mesorhizobium sp. M0037; assembly: GCF_040323635.1. Lineage (NCBI taxonomy): Bacteria > Pseudomonadati > Pseudomonadota > Alphaproteobacteria > Hyphomicrobiales > Phyllobacteriaceae > Mesorhizobium > Mesorhizobium sp. M0037. Next base: position 119,396 of record NZ_JAMYVB010000018.1, read on the forward strand.
GCAAGGAGCGGTCGGCCTCGCGCCGTTTCATCGACTTGTAGACGGCGCGCATGAATTCGCGAAAAGGAACATCGGCCTGCCTGGTCATGTTGCCGGGATGGCGCCGGTAATAGAGCGCAACAGTGTCGGGCATCGTGAATTTCGGCCCGCTTTCGAAAGTGCGCAGCAGATAGTCGGTGTCCTCGGCCTGGTGGAAATCCTCGTCGAAGCTGCCGATGCGTTCGACCAACCGCCGGACGAAGATAGCGGGAGACAGGTGAATGCCGCGAACCGTCACCGAGTGGCTGTCGGCTGTCGGCTCCAGCGTATCGTCATCTATGTCGTCGACCAGCGTCATGCGCGAATAGGTGAGCTCGAGGGTGGGGTCTGCGTCGAAACAGGCCAGATCCGCCTTGAAGCGGCCCGGCGGGGAAATGTCGTCGGAATCGAGAAACGATACCAGCCCGGTCTGCGGCAGCAATTGCCGCAAGCCCGCGTTGCGTGCCCGCGTCACCCCGGCATTCTGCTGCTGGAAAAGGCGAATGCACGGCGCCTCCGCGATCAGCGAGCGCACGACCGCCACCGAACTGTCGGTCGAACCGTCATCGATAACGATGATGTCGAGATCGGCGGCATCGCGCTGCCTCAGCAGCGAGCGCAGCGCCGAGCCGACATGGCGTTCGCGGTTGTAGACCGGCATGATCACGCTCAGCTTCACGCACGCATCCCAGGCTGTGATCTGTTCATTGTTTCACCACTCTGCCGGGCGCTTGATCTCGAAAAGCCCCTCGACCGGGCGCCGCGACGGATCGGCCTTGCGCCGCCGCAAGGATTTCTGAATTACACGTAGGTATTCGCGCACCGCCACATCCCTTTGCTTGGTCAAATTGCCGGGGTGGCGCCGGTAGTATACCGCGACGGTGTCGGGAAAAATGTGCTTCGGGCTGGTTTCGAAAATGCGCAGAAGATAGTCGGCGTCTTCCCCCTGCCGGAACTCCTCGTCGAAAGCACCAGCACGGTCGATGAGTGCCCTGCGGAATACCCCGGCGCTAAGGCTGACGCCGCGCACGGTGGGACCTGCGCCGCCCGGTGCCGGCTGCAGGGCTTCGTCGTCCATGAGATCGACGCGCGTCATCAGCGAGTAGGTCAGCTCGAGCGCAGGGTCGGCCGCGAACAGGGGTAGGTCAGCCTTGAATCGTCCAGCCGGCGAGACGTCGTCCGAATCCAGGAACGACACCAGTTCGGTTTGCGGCAGCAACTGCTTCAGCCCTGTGTTGCGCGCGTTGGCCACGCCCTGGTTGGCCTGCTGGAACAGGCGGATGCACGACGCTTCCCGCATGATGGCGCGGACGGCTTCAACGGAGCTGTCCGTCGAGCCGTCGTCGACAACGATGATATCGAGATCGGCATCGTCGCGTTGCCTGAGCAGGGACCGCAACGTCGAAACGACATAGATCTCCCGATTGTAGACCGGCACGATGACGCTCAACTTCATGCAGCGCCCCGAAGGACGAAATCCGCAATCGTGCTGGCGATCTCGCGCGGCTCGGTCCCCAGCAACAGCCGGTAGCATGGCAGATCGCGGGTAAGCTCGCCGAAAAAGCGAAAGCCCGCTTCCCGCTCGCCCGGCATCTGCACGATTCCTGACGGCGCCAAGGCGATCATGGCATCCTTGCGCGATATGGGCATGACCGAGCTTCTCGCACCTCCCCTGATATGGGGCACTATTAAAGCAATAATGTCCAGACTTGCAGGAGTTGGTCGAGGCGCGATCTCGTCGATGTGAAAGGCATGCTTGCCTTGCCAGTTCAGCGGTTGGTACGACTTTAGCCGCTCCTCCAGCTTCAGCCGCTTGAAGCCCTCCGGATCCTGCTTGAGCGTGGCAAACAGCGGATAGGCCGTCACCCCCCCGGTCCGGTCGATCAGCACATAGTCGTCGCCGACGCTATCGAGCCCATTGAGCAGGCCGGCGACGACCGTTCCCGATTTTCCGGCTCCCCCGGAGCCCGCCAGCAACACGCCCTTGCCATCGATGCCCAGCGTGCCGGCATGGGTAAGCCGCATGCCGCGCGCCGCATATTCCCAATGCAGGAAGGCGCGCAGCGGCGCCGCCTGTTCCCATGGCGGAAAGGCCTCGGCCGCCATCATCAGCTGCGCCCCGACATGGCGTTGCGGATCATGGAACTGCCAGAAATCGAGGTCATGATAGTAGCTGCCGCGCAATCCGGCCTCTTCCAGCCGGTTGGCAAAGGCATGATGGTTGTAATCGCCTCGGCTCCAGGTGGCCGGGGCGAGGACGCCATCGATGCCCGGGTGGGCGACGAAAATGCGGCAGCCGTCAGATGCAGACGGATTTTCCGGGGCCGGTATGAAGGCATGGCTCATGGCTTCCGCCAGCGTGCCATGGTCGAGGTGGACACTCAGCTCCAGTCCCGGCAACCGCACGCTGGCGGTAACGGGATAGAAGGCGGCGGCGCTTTCCGCGGCCGCCAGCACATGGCGGGCATAATCCGGCAGGGTTTGCAGCGTGATCAAAGGCATGTGTTGGTTGTTCAGCGTCCAGAATTGCGCCGGGTCGCCTGATGCATGTCGCTCGGGGTGGCCCCGGTTTTGAGACGACGACATGCATAAAATCAAAGATCTAAACCGCGTCGCCTGAGTCCGTTCAAACGCGACGCGCTTTAGGGAAACGATTATGCCTGTTTCACCGCCGGCCAGCCGAGAGGTTCCTCAACCTCATGGATCGGGTCGACAATGATGAGATCGGCAAGGTCGTCATGGACATCGACCTTGAGCGGCTCATTGCTGGCAGCAAGCGCAGCCGACAGCTCGCCCGAAAGCGGTTGTGCCGGTGTTTCGGCTGGCGCAAGCAACCCGAAATCGAGCAGTCGGGCAACGAAGCTTTCGAGGTCGGCCAGGCTTGTTTTTGCGGCGCCCGCGGCAGCTCCGACCAGTGCTTCAGTGGCGACGCCGGACGACAAAGCCTGCCAGACCCGGCTGCCGGAATCGGAAAAGCCGAAATACTTGCCGCTCGAAAGATCGAGAACGACGGCTTCGCCATCGAATGATTCGAAAACGATGTCCTTGCTTGCGACCGCGTAGACCCGCTGTTGCATCGCTCTGTCCCCCGTCCCATGCGCCCTGAAGGGATGCGCCGGCTTCACGGTCTGCCCAGCCCTTCCTAAGTGCGTCTAAATCACTCGGCCTATGCTTGGCAAGACAAAGACCCGCGAACACAACGCCTGCGTCGGCGACCGTTGCGGCGAAGTCGACCGGCTCAAGCCTCGATTTCGAGCGCCGACAACGGTTTCGAGCAGCAGGCAAGGATGAAACCGTCATCGATCTCGTGGTCGAGGATGCCGCCATTGTGGCTCATCTCGACTTCGCCGGAGACCTTCTTCACCTTGCAGGTGCCGCACAGGCCGAACTCGCAGGCGGCGGGAATCCGCACGCCCGAGCTGCGCGCGGTCTGCAGCACGGTCTGGCCGGCGACGCAGCCGGCGTCGACCTCCGAAAGCGAGAAGCGGATCGGCGTCACGGCTTCGACAGGTGCAGCGATGCCGTCCTCGACCGGGGAGGCAAACGGCGCCGGAATTTCCTCCACCACAGGCGCGGCAAAGCTCTCCTGATGGTATTTCGTCATGTCGAAGCCGGCGGCATCCAGCATGCCGCGCACGGCGCGCATGAACGGATCGGGGCCGCAGCAGAAGATTTCGCGCTCGCGGAAATCCGGAGCCAGCAAGGGCAGCCGGATCGCATCGATGCGGCCCATATGGCCGTACCAGCCTTCGCGGCTGGAACGTTCCTCGATCATGAAGCCGAGCGACAAGCCGGGCATATGGCCGCCGAGCAGTTCGAGTTCCTTGCGGAAGATGATCTCTTCGGCACGCCGCGCGCAGTTGACGAAACCGACATCGGTCCATGGCGCGCAGTCGTTCAGCCAGCGCAGCATCGACATCATCGGCGTCACGCCGGAGCCAGCCGAAATGAACAGGTATTTGGCCGCCGGGTGGCTGTGCAACGAGAAGTCGCCCGCCGGTCCATAGGCCTTGACATGCGAGCCGGGTGCCAGATGGTCGAACATCCAGCGCGTGCCGATGCTGCCGGCCTGCGCCTTGATCGTCACCGCGATCGAAAAGGGCCGCGATGGCGATGACGACAGCGTGTAGGTGCGCATCAGCGGCCCGTCCGGTGTCGGCAGTTCCAGCGTCAAGAACTGGCCCGGCTTGTAGCGGAACCAGGTCTGGTTGTCGGAGCGGAAGGTGAAGGTCTTGACGTCAGGCGCCTCGTCGCTGACGCCGATCACTTCCAGCGCCTGCAGCCTATCGTTCCACGGCGCCATCTGGTCAAGATGGCGATAGAGCCCAAGATCCGTCATCGCATTCATCCTCTGGTCCCTCTTCGCCTGCTCCAGCTCACGCGACGCTGCGCAGCGCCGGCCGGCCGCCTTCGGCAAGGCGCGGGCCGATGAAGGCCGCGTACCATTCGACGAACTGGATCACGCCGCCCTCGTGCAGCTCCGAATAGGGGCCGGGCTCATAGGCCGGAGACAGGATGCCAAAGGCGTTTTCCTCGACGATGCGGCGGTCCTGGTCGTTGGTCTCGGTCCAGACATGGGTGAGCTCCTCAAGGTTGTAGTCGACCCCCTCGACCGCATCCTTGTGCACCAGCCACTTGGTCGTCACCGCGGTTTCGGTGGCGCTGATCGGCAGCACCCGGAAGGTGACCGCATGGTCGATCAGTATGTGGTTCCAGGTCGTCGGATAGTGGTAGTGCATCAAGGTGCCGATGCGGTCGGCGGCAACAGTGTCGGACAGGTTCTTCGTCACCGCGCGCTTTCCCGACATCGTGTAGCTGACGGCATCGCGCAGCAGCGGCGCGCGGGTGGCGCGGTATTGCCCGGCCGGATCGATGCGGAACTTGCTCGGCAGGCCCGCCGCCTCGCATTTCGCCCAGTGCGCCAGCATCTCCGGATCGCTGTCGGCGCCCTGCACGCCGGTCACCGTCGGCGCTTCGGGGAATGTCTTGCACAGCTCCGGATGATTGCCGGCGCAGTGATAGCATTCGCGGTTGTTTTCCCAGACCAGCTTCCAGTTGCCCTTCTCGATGATGGTGCTCTCGAAGGCGACCTTGGCTTCATTCAGCTGGTGCGGCTTGAGGTAGGGCTCTATCATGGCGCGCATCGGGGCAAAGTCGGCAGGTTCTTTCGCCAGGCAGATGAAGATGTAGCCGCCGACGCTCTCGCAGGCGACGGGCTTCAGGCCGAACTGGCTCTTGTCGAAACCGTCGGCCATCTGGCGGGCAAACAGCAGCCGGCCGTCAAGCTCGTAGGTCCACTGGTGATAGGGGCAGACAAGCTTTGCCGCCATGCCCTTCTCAGTGTTGCAGACACGGCTGCCGCGATGGCGGCAGGAATTGTGAAAGGCGTTGATGTTGCCCTTCTGGTCGCGGACCAGCACCACCGGATAATCGCCGATCTGCACGGTGATATAGCTGCCGGGCTTCGGCAGTTCGCAATCATGGCCGATGAACAGCCAGTCGCGATACCAGATAAGCTCCATGTCGAGCTTGAAATAGTCCGGGTCGGTGTAGAAGGGCTGTTCCAGCGAAAAGCCTTGCTTGCGGCCGTTCAGGAGCCTCAGCATGTCGTTGCGCGTATCCATAGTTCTGTCCTCGTGGTTTAAGGACTGAACTTGGTGGTGATGGAGGAAGGATCGGACGCAGGCCGGCGCGGCGCCGGACATGCACTATCCACCTCTTGACCGCCCACCGCGATCAGTCGAGTCTATGCATCTCGGGCTGGTTTCCGGGCTCTGGAGTTGTCCTTGCGGACCATCGCGACACCTTCCCAGGCTGCTGCCCAGTGGTCTCCCGTTGCGACTTGAACTCCACCACCGTTGCGGGGGCAGCGCCGGATTCTGACCGGCTTCCCAATTCTCCGCTGCGTCGTCACGAAGCGGCACCTGAGATGCGATCATCTAATCACGGCAGCGATCGCGACGTCGGCATGAAAGCGACATCATATCCATGCGGCGCGACACGCGCGGCATACGCCCCCCGCCGCCGGTCAAAGAGCTGAGACGTTTCTTGCGACGCCATCATCGCCGTTTCGAATCGCTGCGGATCCAGTTCGATCGGGGGCAAAAGGGCTCAACGGTATCGAAAAGTTACTATTAGCAATCTCTAATCGAACCGAACGGTTCGTTTCTGTTGACAATGCGTGCAGGACGGTGTGAACGACGGCCCGGAAACCGACACCGGAGCGAACCACTCGGTTCGAAATAAGCAACTGAAAACAATGCGATAAATGACCATAGAGGAACTTCCTGGCACAATTTCAAGGTGCAGGACCGTGGTCCACACGGAACAACTTCGTGATTGGAAACCAGCCTATGGCTTTCCCACATCGGGGCTGTCCGAACGACGCGAATTCCTCCCAAGACACGCCGCTAGACGGACAGACAAACTGGAGTCCTAAAAATGAAAAAGATCATCCTCACTGCCGCAGCCGTTTTGGCGATCACGGGCAGCGCCTTCGCCGGTAGCGACAATTACGGTTCCAATGGTGCGAACCAGCCAGCCGTCTCGGTCGACAGCTCGTATACGGCTTCCATTCAGAAGCCGGCGCACGCTGACAAGCAGCCTGTCGTTCAGGGTGCCGACCGCGACCTCTACGGCAATCGCTGATCCCGACCAAAGGAGAGCGGCTAACCCGTCGCTCTCGGGATCCCAAAAAATTCAGGAGTGTTTGAAAATGAAAAAGCTCATCCTTGCTGCCGCCGCCGTTTTGGCCATCTCCGGCAGCGCTTTCGCCGGCAGCGACAACTACGGTTCCAACGGCGCCAACCAGCCAGCGGTTACGTCGACCGACAGCGGCCACACCGCTTCGGTTGAGAAGTCGGCTGCAGCCGAGCAGGCGCCTGCCCACGGTGCCGACCGTAACCTTTTCGGCCGCTAAAAGCCGGTTTCCAGCACGTGGCGGGCTTATCCGCTGCAGCTGGCGGCATCAGAAAAATTCAGGAGACTAAAATGAAGAAGATCGTTCTTGCCACCGCAGCCGTTCTGGCTGTTTCGAGCGCTGCCTTTGCCGGCAGCGACAATTATGGCTCCAATGGCGCCAACCAGCCGGCCGCTGCCGTCGACACCACCCGCACTTCGTCGACCGGCACCAACTCGGCGGTCTACAAGCTGCTGAACTCGTCGAACGACCAACAGAAGTTCGTTCCTCAGAGCAGCGACAGGGATCGGTTCGGCAACAACTAACAGCCGAAGCTTAAAAAAAGAGCGGCGGGCCTGGCCCGCCGCTCTTTTTTCATGCCTGTACGACGCAGCTATCTCAAGCCGCCTTCACTTCCACCGGCTTGAGCGAGAAGGAGTGCCCATCGGCGTCGAAGATGTGCAGGTCCCCGGCATCCGCGGTCAGTCGCAGCTTTGCCCCGCGCTTGACCTCGACATTGCCGGGCAGCTTGGTCACCAACGGCAGGTCAGCGCGGCCGATATCGACATAGACAAGCTGCACCTCGCCGAGTTGCTCGACATAGTCCACCACGCCCTCGAAAAGATATTCCGCGCCGGTGGCGGCCGACAGATCCTCCGGCCGCACGCCGAAGCTGACTGCCGCACCCTTGGCTGACGCCGGCGTTGCGATCGGCACCGTTGCCTTGCGGCCGCCGACATGGCTGACGATTGTCGGGTTGCCCGTCCTGTCGATTGTCGCCGGCAGGATGTTCATGGCCGGCGAGCCGATGAACTGGGCAACGAACAGATTGCCGGGCTTCTTGTAGAGGTCCATCGGCGTGCCGACCTGCTCGATATGGCCATCCTTCAGCACGACGATGCGGTCGGCGAGCGTCATCGCTTCGACCTGATCGTGGGTGACGTAGATCATGGTCGTGGCAGGCATCGATTCCTTGAGCTTGGCGATCTCGATGCGGGTCGCGACGCGCAGCGCCGCGTCGAGATTCGACAGCGGCTCGTCGAACAGGAACACTTTCGGATTGCGCACGATGGCGCGACCGATCGCGACACGCTGGCGCTGGCCGCCCGACATCGCCTTGGGCAGGCGGTCGAGATATTTGGTCAGCTGCAGGATTTCGGCGGCCTGCCGCACCCGCTTGTCGATTTCGGCCTTGCTTTCCTTGCCGATCTTCATCGAGAAGGCCATGTTGTCGTAGACGGTCATGTGCGGATAGAGCGCATAGGACTGGAACACCATGGCAATGCCGCGCTTGGAAGGCGGCACGTCGTTCACCACCTCGCCGGCGATCTTCAGCTCGCCGGAGGTGATCTCCTCAAGCCCGGCGATGGACCGCAGCAAGGTCGACTTGCCGCAACCCGACGGGCCGACGAAGACGATGAACTCGCCCGACTTTATGTCGAGGTCGATGCCGTGGAGAATGTGCAGATTGCCGTATGATTTCTTCACCTGTCTCAGCGTGACATCGGCCATAATTTCCTCCCAGTGATTTCCCTAGAGAACCTGGATTTCCTCAAAAAATCCAGTTTCGTCAAAAACTCAGTCGATGCGCCCGAACCAGGCGCCGTAGCCGCCGAGGCGGATGGAACCTGTGCCGGATTGTCCCGAAAAACCGTGCCCGGCCAATGGCAGCAGCGCCTGACCACCGAGATCGACCTCGGCCGGCTTGCTGGCCAGATTGAAGACGCAGACGATCTGCTCATTGCCCTCACGGCGGGTGAAGGCGACGGTGTCGCCCTCGCTTTCGATGAACTCGATGTCGCCTTTGGCCAGGGCCGGATGCTGGCGGCGGAAACCGAGAAAGCGCCGGTAGTGCTCGAGCAGCGAGGCCGCGTCGCCCTGCTGAACATTGACCGCTTGCGACAAGTGCTTGCCCGGCACCGGCAGCCAGGGCTTGGCCGTCGAAAAGCCGGCATTGCTGGCGGTTGCATCCCACACCATCGGCGTGCGGCAGCCGTCGCGGCCCTTGAATTCGGGCCAGAAGCGAATGCCGTAGGGGTCCTGCAGATCCTCGAACTGCAACTCGGCTTCGCCCAGCCCAAGCTCCTCTCCCTGATAGAGGCAGACCGAACCGCGCAGCGACATCAGCAGCGCCGAGATAACCTTCAGATAGGCGGCCGGGTCGGCCTCGTCGGCGGCCCAGCGCGAGGCCGGACGCATCACGTCGTGGTTGGAAAAGGCCCAGCACGACCAGCCGTCGCTGGCGACCTTGCCGAAGGCTTCCAGCACCTGGCGCACCTTGGCGGCGCTGATCTTTTCCGGCGCCAGGAAATCGAAGGAATAACACATGTGGACGCGTTTGCCGCCGGCGGTGTAGGCGGCGACCACTTCCAGCCCACGCTGCGAATCGCCGACTTCGCCGACCGCGGCGGCCGCCGGATATTCGTCGAGCAGCGCCCGGAACCGTTCGAGGAAGGCAAGGTTTTCCGGCCGGCTCTTGTCGTAGATATGGTCCTGGTAGTTGTAGGGATTGACCGCAGGTGCTGTCTGGTCGTTGCGCTCTTCGGGCGGCAGCGGCGGATTGTTCTCCAGCCCCTGGCTGTGGAAGTAGAAATTGATGGTGTCGAGGCGGAAGCCGTCGACGCCGCGCTCCAGCCAGAAGCGGGTGACGTCGAGCAGCGCGTCCTGGACTTCCAGATTGTGGAAGTTGAGGTCCGGCTGCTCGGACAGGAAATTATGCAGATAATATTGCTGGCGGCTGGTGTCCCACTGCCAGGCCGAGCCGCCGAAGATCGACAGCCAGTTGTTGGGCGGCGTGCCGTCCGGCCTGGCGTCGGCCCAGACATACCAGTCGGCCTTCGGATTGCCGCGGCTGGCGCGGCTCTCCTTGAACCATGGATGGTTGTCGGCGGTGTGCGACAGCACCTCGTCGATCATCACCTTGAGGCCGAGGTGATGGGCTTCCGCAACCAGCGCGTCGAAATCGGCGAGCGTCCCGAACATCGGGTCGACGTCGCAATAGTCCGAGACGTCGTAGCCGAAATCCTTCATCGGCGACTTGAAGAAGGGCGAAATCCAGATGGCGTCGACGCCGAGCGAGGCGATGTAGGGCAGCCTGCGGATGATGCCCTTGAGGTCGCCGATGCCGTCGCCATTGGAGTCCTGGAAGGAGCGCGGATAGATCTGGTAGATCACCGCGCCCCGCCACCAGTCGCGATCGACGGCGAGATCGGGCTTCGAGGTCGCCTTCAAAGCGGCTTGCATAAGTCTCAACCTCCTTTGACCGAGCCGGCCAGCAGCCCGCGGACGAAATAGCGCTGCAGCGAGAAGAACACGATCAGCGGCACGATAATGGTGACGAAGGCCGATGTCGTCAGGATTTCCCAGTCGCCGCCGCGCGAGCCGAGCAGCGCGTTGAGCTTCGCGGTCAGCACGATCTGGTCCCCTTCGGTACCGAGGAAAACCATTGCCACCAACAAATCGTTCCACACCCACAGGAACTGGAAGATTGCAAAGGACGCCAGCACCGGGAAGGACAGCGGCAGCACGATCTTGACGAAGATTTCGAAATCGCTGGCGCCGTCGATACGCGCCGATTCCATGATCTCGCGCGGCAGGCCGGCAATATAGCTGCGCAGGAGATAGATGGCGAAGGGCAGGCCGAAGCCGGTATGCGCCAGCCAGATGCCGAGATAGGTTTTCGACGGCACACCGAAGAAGATGCCGACGCCGTTGTAGATCTTCAAAAGCGGGATCAAGGACATCTGCAGCGGCACGACCAGCAGGCCGATGATTGTGGCGATCAGCAAGGCGCGGCCGGGAAAACGCATCCACGCCAATGCATAGGCGGCGAAGGCGGCGATCAGGATCGGGATGACCGTCGCCGGGATGGTGACGGTCAGCGAGTTTATGAACGAGCGGCCGATACCCTCCGAAAACAGCACGGTCTTGTAATTGTCGGTGGTGAATTTCGGTGGCGCCGACGAGGCGTAATAGACGCGCTGGCCACGGTCGCCTTCGAAAGCCTTGGGCGAACTCATGACGAACGTTCCGTCGGCATTGAGCTGCAAGGTCACGCCGTCGCCGAGATCGGCAGTGGTGCCGGCCGGATATTGCGTCGGTGCCGCCGACTTGACGCCGAAGGCGCTGATGTTGCGCGCAGCACCGTCGCCGAAGATGTTGCCGGCAAGCACGAACTTGCCGTCCTTCTCGACCTGCGCCGAGGCCGGCGGCAGGCGGCCGGCTTCGGTCTGGCTGGAGCTGGAGAACGAGTTCCACCAGCCCGAGGCGATGATCTGGTCCTTGTCGCGCAGTGACGAGACCAGGATGCCGAGCGTCGGCACGGTCCAGATGGCGACGAAGACGAGCACGGCGATGTGGACGCCGAAGCGGCTGGCAAAGGACTTTCCGGTCGCGACGGCCATCTCAATGTCCTCCCGTCTCTTTGTTCGCCTGGCGGATGTTCCAGACCATGATCGGGATGACCGCGATCATGATGATGATGGCGATGGTGGCGCCGCGGCCGAAATCGCCGCCGCCGCGGAACATCCAGTCGAACATCAGATTGGCCAGCACCTGGCTGTTCCACTGGCCATTGGTCATGGTCAGCACGATGTCGAACACTTTCAGCACCAGGATGGTGATCGTCGTCCAGACCACGGCGATGGTGCCCCAGATCTGCGGCACCATGATCTTCCAGAAGATCTGGAACGGATTGGCGCCGTCGATGACCGCGGCTTCAAGCGTCTCTTCGGGGATGCCGCGCAACGCCGAAGACAGGATGACCATGGCAAAGCCGGTCTGGATCCAGATCAGGATGATCATCAGGAAGAAATTGTTCCAGAACGGCAGCGATATCCAGACCTGCGGCTGACCGCCGAAATACTGGATGATGGCGTTGAGCAGACCGATCTGCGTCTGGCCCTCGCCGCGATATTCGTAGATGAATTTCCAGATCACGCTGGCGCCGACGAAGGAGATCGCCAGCGGCAGGAAAATCAGGCTCTTGGCGATCGTGCCCCACCAGATCTTGTCAGTGAGCACGGCGATTATCAGCCCTAGAAAGGTGCAGGCGGCGGGCACCACCGCGAGCCAGATGATGTTATTCAGGATCGAGTTGCGGAACTCGCGGTCGCCGAACGCCCATTCATAGTTGGCGAAGCCGACAAAATGCTGGCCGCCGCGGTCGAGGAAGGACAGCCAGAGCGTCGCCACCACCGGATAGATCAGGTAGACGGTGAGGATGATCATCGCCGGGCCGACGAACAGCCACGGACGGACCAGTCCTTGCCGGCGCAGATTGTCGATGGCCGCAGCCCCGGCCACGCCGCGCGACGGGAATATCAGGTCGACCAGCTTGTTGGCGCCCCAGAAATAGGCGACGCAGCCGCCGACGCCGATGATGATGACAAAAATGGCCGATAAGATCTGAGCAGCCATGGGTCCCTCTTCCCTGCGCATGATCGGCCGGGCCTTGAACAGCCCTGGCGATGTGGCTCTGCGCCGATTTAAGTTATTCTGAAACGAACGAACGCAAATCGGTCCGGCGTAAGGCGCCGGTCGGATCCGGGCCATAGCGGCCCGGATCCAATCTGTGGAGGAAGTCCTGAATTTGCCGCCAAAGCGGCTGAACACTTGGCAGTGGTTACTTGCCAGCTGACTGCTTGCCAGCTGACTACTTGATAGCGTCCCAGCTCTTCTGGATGTCGGTGGCGACATCCTGCGCCGACTTGCCGCCGACCAGATCGATCATGCCGGTCCAGAAGGCGCCGGCGCCGATCTTGCCCGGCATCAGGTCCGAACCGTCGAAGCGGAAGGTCGAGGCATTGGCGAGGATATCGCCCTGCTTCTTCAGCGCGTCGCTGGCATAGGCATCCTTGTTGACCGACTTGAGCGGCGTGACGAAGCCGCCCTGGGCCATCCAGATTTCATGTGCCAGCGGCATTTTCAGGAATTCGATGAACGCGCGTGCACCCTTCGAATCCTTGGTGATCATGGCCAGCGTGCCGGCGCCGAGCACAGGCGTGCCCAGCTCGGGCTTGGATGCATAGGGCGGGAAGTAAAAGAAGTCGGCGTCCTGTCCAACCTTTGTGCCTTCCGGGAAGAAGGTCGGGATGAACGATGCCTGATGGTGCAGGTAGCATTTCGGCGGCACCGAGAAGAGGCCCTTCGGGCTGTCGCGGAAGTCGGTCGCGGCAACCGCCTTGGCCCCACCGTCGACCATCTTGTCGTCGGTCGCGATCTTGCCGAAAATGTCGATGGCGTTGACCACCGCCGGATCGTTGAACGGGATCTCGTTCTTTACCCACTTGTCATACACGTCGGGCGCCTGGGTGCGCAGCATGATGTCTTCGACCCAGTCGGTCGCCGGCCAGCCGGTAGCGCCGCCTGAGCCGAGGCCGATGCACCACGGCGTGCCGCCGTCGGCGATGATCTTCTTCTCGAGGTCGGCGAGCTCTTCCTGGGTCTTGGGAACCTTGTAGCCGGCTTCCTCGAAATTGTCGGGCGAATACCAGACCAGCGATTTCACGTCGGCCTTGTAGGGGAAGGCGAAGAAGCCCGGCTTGCCGTCCTTGTCCTTGAAGGTGCCGAGATCGACCCATGACTGGCCGGCGCCGTAATTGTCCTTGATCCATTTGGCGGTGTCGTCGCCCAGCGGCGTCAAAAGGCCCTTGGACGCCAGATCCTGGATCAGGCCCGGCTGCGGCAGTACGGCGATATTGGGCGGGCTGCCGGCCTGGGTATCGATGACGATCTGCTGTTCGTAATTTTCCGACGAGGAGTACTTGATCTCGGCGCCGGTGGCTTCCTGAAAATATTCGAGAACAGTGCGGATGAGGCCTTCGTCCTCGCCGCGCCAGGGCCCGAAGATGGTCAGCGTCTCGCCCTTGAGATCGACCTTCTTCAGCTCTTCGTAATTGGCCCAGTTGAAGCGCTTGTCTTCCCCGGGCTTGAACTTCAGTTCGGCTTGCGCCGGCAGGGACAAGGCGAGCGTGGCAAACGCTGCGCCAAGCAGAAGCATCTTCTTCATCGGTATTCCTCCCAGTGTGGACACATACACCCGGACGGAACCTCCATTCCGCCCGCCGACGCTGCAGGACTGTGACTCGTTCAGAAAGGAACCGCAACCTTTCGAAGAGTCTTCCAAAGCGCTTTGGTTTTTTTGATCTCGCCATTGAATCGGCTGGAAGTCAAGAGGGCGGTGGGCTAATCGATTTAATTTCGAGCTGGAAGACTTGGTAAAGTGCACTGCAGCATAGTTTTACGGCGGTGCAGCAGCGTATTAAGCTTCAAACTGGCCGGACCAGTGCGTATGGTCGACCAGCTTGGCCGCGCCCGTTGTGGCGCCGCGTGGCTTCAAAATTAAAAGCGCTTTGAGGCTTGGAGGCCTCCCAGTGAACCTGAAGCAGCTCTCTCATATGCTGGCCCTGTCGCAGACAACGGTAAGCCGTGCGCTCAACGGCTATCCGGAGGTCAACGAGGAAACCCGCCGGCGCGTGGTGGATGCCGCCAAGCGCCACGGCTACCGGCCCAATCCGAGCGCGCGCCGATTGGCGACCGGCAAGACGGGCATGATCGGCTATGTCCTGCCGACGGGCGCCTCCGTCGACATCGACCCGCATTTCGTCGAATTCCTCTCCGGCCTCGGCGACTATGCCCGCTCGCACGAGCTCGACCTGGTGCTGTCGCCGGCCGATGCCGACGACCAGGAAACCACCTATCGCCGCATCGTCGCCAACCGCCAGGTCGACGCCGTCTACATCTCCTCGCCGCGCCCGGCCGACCGGCGGGTGGCGCTGGTCAACACGCTCGGCATTCCCTTCATCGTCCATGGCCGCAGCGAAGGCTCCGATTTCGACTACCCCTTCACCGACATCGACAATGAGGGCGGCTTCCACGACGCCGCCCGGCTGCTGGTTCAGCTCGGCCACCGCCGGCTGGCGCTGATCAATGGCGACGACCGCGAGACCTTCGCCATCCACCGCGAGCGCGGCATGCGCAGGGCGCTGGCCGCGAGCGGCCTGACGCTCGGCGAGCGCCATGTCTGTTCACTCACCATGACCGAGGAGAACGGCTACCGCGCCGCCAGGCGCCTGCTCGAACAGAGCGAGCGGCCGACGGCGATCGCCTGCTCCAGCCTGATCATGTCGCTCGGCGTCGTGCGCGCGGTGCGCGACCTTGGCCTGATCATTCCCGGCGACCTGTCGTTGATTGCCCATGACGACGTCTTTCCATGGCTGAAGCCGGAGAATTTTTCCGTGCCGCTGTCGACGACGCGCTCGTCGATCCGCCTCGCCGGCGCCCGCATCGCCGAACGCCTGGCAGCGCGCATTTCCGGCTTGGAAGAAGGGGCGCGGGGCGAGGTCTGGCCTGTCGACCTGGTGGTGAGAGGCTCGGTCGCCGGCGCGCCGGTTTAGGGATTAATCCAATTGCTCCGCTGGGCAAGTTCACCCATGTGGATGTTGCCCGCAGATAGATTGACTTCGTTGGGACAACGGTCTGCCTGGACCTGTCCTTGATTTGGCTTCGAGTGGGTGGCAACCAGTAAGCCAGAGCCATCAACCAGTCCTCAGGGTGCGCCACTTGCCCATATTCCCGTTCTCCGAAACGGATCCAATCCGGCATCCTGGCCCACCGCCGAAAACGTCGGAGGTGGTCATTGTCGGTGGCGGCATCATCGGTGTGACGACGGCGCTTTTCCTGGCACAGCGGAACATCCCGGTGACGCTGCTGGAAAAAGGACGCATTGCGGCCGAACAGTCGTCCCGCAATTGGGGCTGGATCCGGAAGCAGGGACGCGACGCCGACGAGTTGCCCATCGTCATAGAGGCTATTCGCCTGTGGCGGCAACTGGCTGAGGAATGCGGCGAGGACATCGGCCTGACCCAGACAGGTGTGACCTACCTGGCGAAGACCGACAAGGACATGGCCGGCTTCGAAGCATTCATGAAGATCGCTGCGACGCATGCGCTCGACACCTGTCTCCTGGATGCAGACGAAACCGCGGCACTCATCAAAGGCATGTCGCGCAAATTCAAGGGCGCGATGACGACGCCCTCCGACATGCGCGCGGAGCCTTGGCTGGCAGTGCCGGCACTTGCCCGGCTCGCCGCGCGAAAAGGCGTCAAAATCGTCGAGAATTGTGCCGCGCGAACCCTCGAAATCTCAGGCGGCAAGATCAAGGGCGTGTGGACCGAGGCGGGGTATGTCGAGGCCTCCAGCGTGCTGGTCGCGGGCGGGGCCTGGTCATCTCTGTTCTTGCGCAGACACGGCATCTCCATCCCCCAGCTCAGCGTCAGGGTAACCGCAGCCGCAACGGACCCCTTGGCTGAGATCTATGCCGGTGCGGCGGCCGACGAACACATCGCGTTCCGGCGCCGGCAGGATGGCGGCTACACGCTCGCCGCGGGCGGCAGCCATTTGCTTTATTTGGGGCCCGACGCATTCCGGCACGCCACCAAATACCTTCCCGCCCTCAGGGACAATCCGTTCGGGACGCGCTACTTTCCGTTCGCGCCGTCAGGCTACCCTGATGCGTGGTCGACGCCGCGCGATTGGGCACCGGATTCCGTCAGTCCTTTCGAAAAAATGCGGGTGCTGAACCCGCCCCCTGAACGAGCCGGTCTGCGTTCGATAGAACGCAATTTCGGACGTCTCTTTCCGCAGTTCGAGAGGGTTCGCCTGAAGGCAGGCTGGGGTGGCATGATCGACGCCATGCCCGACGTCGTCCCCGTCGTGGATCGGGTTGAGGCAGTCGGCAGCCTTTTCGTCGCAACGGGAATGAGCGGTCACGGCTTCGGTATCGGGCCTGGCATAGGCCGTGTCGTTGCCGACCTGATCCAGGGAAACCAGACGGGGCACGACCTCAGCCGCTTCCGGCTGTCACGCTTCCATGATGGCAGCCCTGTCCGGCTGGGCCCGGCGCTCTGAATTGGTGGCGCGAATTTCGCCCGGTTTACTTGTTCGCCGCCGCCTTCGTATCCAGCAGCCCATAACCGAAATCATTGTCCCGTCCCTTCGGACCGAGATCCCTGGCGGTGGCGGCCAGCGCCTTTTCGATGTCGTCGGCGGAGCGCTCGGGTGAAGCGTGGATCAAATTGGCGATAGCGCCGGACACGATCGCGGCGGCAAACGAGGTGCCGGTGACGACGTCAGAGCCGGCGCCGCTCGGCGCCACCATCTCGACGCCGGGCGCCGAGATGAAGACATAAGCGCCGCGATTGGCCTGCTGCATCAGCCCGTCCTTGGCGTCGGTGGCGGTGACCGCGATCACGCCGTCATAGGCGGCGGGGTAGCCATAGGGCGCTTTCGGCCCGTTGTTGCCGGCAGCAGCGACCAGGATGATGCCGAGCCCGCGCGCATTGCGGCAGGCGGTGGCGAGCAGATCGTTCTTGGGGCCGACGAAACTCATATTGATGATGCTGACATTCTGGTCCGCCGCCCAGTCGAGCGCCGACAGGATGACATCCATGGTCGACCTGCCGTCCTCGAAGGCGCGGGCGTGATAGATCCTGGCGCCGGGCGCCATGCCTTCGAGCGCGCCGACGCCGGCGATCAGCCCGTCGACCGAGGTACCGTGGTCACGCTTTTCGACCGGCACGTTGGGCATGGCGTCGAACTGGTCGGCAATGACGCCGGACAGCGCCGGATTGGTGTCGTCTATGCCGGTGTCGATGACGGCGATGCGCACGTTTTCGCCACTGGCTTGCTTGTTGTCGAGCTGAATGCGCTCGAAGGCATAGTTGACGATGCCGGCCGCCTGCTGCAGCGAATAGATATGGTTTGGCTCGCGCCGCAGGGTGCGGCCATCGGCGGCCAGCTGCGCCAGCACGGCGCCGACAGGGCGGCCGTCGGGAATGCCGAAGCGCACCAGCGTGGTGCCGAGCAGCCGCGACTGGCGCTGCGAGCGCACTTCAAGGCCGAAAGAGGCGGCGATCTGCTGGACGGCGCCGGCATCGCCGTCGACGGTCACCAGCACCTCGTCGGGCACGAACTCGCCGGCGATGGCACGGCGCGGCGCGGTCACGACAAGATCGGTCGGCGAAACGATCGCCCCGCCGGCGGGTGGCCCGGCCTGCGTGTCGGCAGGCGGCGCTGACGGCCGCGGCGTCGGCACGGGCGCTACGGGAGCCGGTGGGTTGGGAAACAGGTCGACGATCAGGGCCGGAAGGGTAACTGCGCCTGGTTCGCCGCCGACGTTGGCCTCATTGCCGTCTTTCGGGCAGTCGGCAGCCGCCGCTCCGGCCGCGTCGGTGCAGTCGGCCCGGCCGGCATTGGGATCATTGGTCTGCGCCGACGCCGGCACGGCAACGATTGTCGTCGCCGCCACCAGGATCGCCGCAAATCGAATGACCGCCCTAGCTGCCATCAACCGGTTTCCTTCCCTCGATCACAGTCTCCGCGAACGGCTGGGCGGCAATAAGGCCGACGAGCCTGGTGTAGTCTGCTCCGGTCTTGACCGGGATGGCAATGCGGAAGACGCCCGAGGCGGCCGGCCCGCCGGCGATCTTCAGCGCGTTCTGGTCGAGGAAGACAGCGATGTCGGACATCTTCGCATCCGGCTTGAACTTGACCAGCGCGAACGGCAGTTTCGCCAGATCATCCTCGGCGCCGGCAATCTCGAAATCATGGCTCTTGCCGCCGGTCTGCACGTAGGACTGCACCACGACCAACGCCAGCAGCACCGCCGCTGCCGCCCAGGCGACACCGACCGGCACCGCCATGAAACGGCCGAGTGCCTGCGCCAGCCAGGAACGGCCCGCGGGAGCGCGGACCGGTCCGGCTTCGGCGTCGAGCGCCCTGGCAAAGCGGCCGAGCGCATCGGCCGGTGGCCGGATCGCCTCGTTGGCGGCGGTGGCGCCGGAGAATTCCGCCTCAGCCTCGCCAAGCGCCGCCATCGCCGCCGGATCGGACGCCAGCCATTCCTCGACGGCTTCGAGGTCCGATCCTTCCAGCGAGCCGTTCAGGTAGAACGGCAGCAGCGTTTCCATTTCGTCACGGCGCGACATTTTTTCAGCGGCGCTCATGTCTTCAGGATTGCTCATGGCCACCCCCTGTCGTAACCGGCGGCCTTGAGGGCTTCGCCGAGTTTCTTGCGGGCGTAGAACATTCGGGTCTTGACGGTGGCGACCGGGATGCCGAGCACCTCGCCAATCTCCGTCACCGACTGTCCATGGTAATAGGCAAGGTCGATCACCGAGCGGTGTTCCTCCGGCAAGGCATCGACGAAGCGCCGCAAGGCGGCGCCCTTGTCTTCCTTCATGGTGGCGACTTCCGGCGTGTCGGCGCCATCGGGAACCTGCGCCGCATCATCGTCATCGATCCAGTCTTCTTTTTTCTTGCGCAGCATCGACAGCGCCTTGAACCGGGCGATGCCGAGCAGCCATGTCGAGACTTCCGAGCGCCCTTCGAAACCGGGCGCTTGGCGCCACAGCTCAAGAAAGACCTCGTTTGCGATATCGTCGGCCATCATTTCCGATCCCGTCTGGCGCACCACGAAGCGGTAGACCCGCGCGTGGTGACGCATGAACAGCAGCCGAACAGCGGCACGGTCGCCCTTCGCGACCCGGTCGACAAGCGCGCGATCAGTCTCGGTCGCTGCCGTCATGGCCGGTCGAGCCGCCTGGCTCCTGTCTGCTCTGTCGCCGATCGGTTCAAAAAGGTTCATCCTTCCGCCAAGGAATTTTGGCGAAGCTAACCGAAGAAGGTGAGTGTTGCCAGAGTGTCTCCCTTCTCCCCGTCACTATACGGGGAGAAGGTGGCGGCAGCCGGATGAGGGGCGGCACCGGCGTTGGGGTATTTATGTTTGATGTTGCGCTGCCCCTCACCCTTGTCCAGCCGATAGATGGGTAACACTTTGAACCGGATACATAGGTGACACTTCTCTCCCCCTATGCGTCCGCCGCAGCGCCAAGCGGATTGGTTGGCGCGGCGCTGCGGCG
>NZ_JAMYVB010000019.1:0-134646 GCF_040323635.1 Mesorhizobium sp. M0037
AAACCATCGCCGGTCCTCCGGCGGACAAGAAAACTGTCACCCATGCTATCGGTCCATTCTGTTACCTATCTATCCGGTTCGGACAAAAGCATCTTTCTCCCCGTCACTATACGGGGAGAAATGTCCGGCAAGACAATGAGGGGCGGCGCTACCCCTGGAAGAAATCATCATTTCCCCGCCGGGATCAACCTGAAGTCCGGCAACTCCCGCAGCACCAGTTCGGGTCCAGCCGGCGAATAGACAACGAAGAGCTGCATCGGCCCATCGCCCGTGTTCAGTGTCGAATGGAAACGGCTTTCCGGCACATAGATGGTGCAGCCGGGGCCGACCTTGGCGACGACCGGATTGCCCTCCTCGTCCTCGACCATCTGCTCGCCATTGCCCGAAATAACGAAGATGATCTCTTCCGCGCCGGGATGGTTGTGGCGCGTGTGTCCCTTGCCTGAGGGCAGGTCGACGACACCGCCGGAAAAGCGCTCAGCGCCATTCACTTCAGGCGCCACCGTCAGCGACAGCTTGCCCCAGTCAAAGCCGAAGGCGCTCACGTCCTTCGGGTATACGAATACCTTGCTCTTGTCGGTCATGATCTCATCCCTTCTTTTTCTTCTGGTCGTGCAGCATGACGGCCTTGAAATCCGCCGTCTGCCTGGCGATCGCGGCTTCAGCCGGCAGCCGTTCCATCGAACTCGCGCCATAAAAGCCGTGCAGGCCCTTGCAGCGGTCGAGGATGTAGCGGGCATCATCCGGCATCGAGATCGGCCCGCCATGGCAAAGCAGGATGACATCCTTGCGCACCGAGCGCGCCGCGTTGGCGATGGCGTCGATCTCGACCACGCAGTCGTCGAGCGACTTGGCCGACGTGGCTCCGATCGAGCCGCCGGTCGTCACCCCCATATGGGCAACGACGATGTCGGCGCCGGCTTTTGTCATGGCGCGCGCCTCGTCGGGGTTGAAGACATAGGGCGTGGTCAGAAGATCGAGCTTGTGCGCCTCGGCGATCATGTCGACCTCCAGCCCGAAGCCCATGCCGGTTTCCTCAAAACTCTGGCGCATGCTGCCATCGAACAGGCCGATGGTCGGGAAATTCTGCACGCCTGAAAAGCCCATCGTCTTCAGCTCGGCAAGCAGCAACGGCATGATGACGAAGGGATCGGTGCCGTTGACACCGGCCAGCACCGGCGTCTTTTTGACCACCGGCAGCACCTCATAGGCCATTTCCTTGACGATCTCATTGGCGTTGCCATAGGCGAGCAGGCCGGCAGCCGAGCCGCGCCCGGCCATGCGGTAGCGGCCGGAATTGTAGATGATGATGAGGTCGATGCCGCCGGCTTCCTCGGCCTTGGCCGACAGGCCGGTGCCGGCGCCGCCCCCGACGATGGGCACGCCGTCGGCGATCATCGCCTTGAACTTCTTCAATATGTCTTTGCGCGGTATTGCGGGCATTTGTTGGCTCTCACTATCTGGCGATGTCGAGGAAGGCCGCGGTTGCGGCTTTGGCAAATTCCGGATCGTTGATGTGCAACGGCAGGCGTGTGACGCGGCGCGTGGCGCTCGGCCTAATGGTACGCTCGACGGCATCGAACAGCACGGCGTCGGCTTCGGCGTCGAAGAAGGCGCCGCCCTCGATATCGAGTGCCGAGACACCTTTTTCCGGTATCAGGAAATGTACGGGACCGCCGCAGCTGGAGAGCCGACCGCCGATCCATTCGCCGATGCTGCGGCATTCGTCCGCCGTGGTGCGCATCAGTGTGACGTTGGGATTGTGCTCGTAAAACAGCCGGCCCCTAAACTTCTCGGGAATGGTCGGCGGCGCCCAGAAATTGACCATGTCCAGCGCGCCGACCGAGCCGACATAGGGCAGCCCGGTGCGGGCGATAGCGCCGAAGCGGTCTTCCGTCGCAGGCAGCACGCCGCCGAGCAGCAGGTCGCAGACTTCCGTCGTGGTGATGTCGATGACGCCGGCGAGCAGGCCCGAGTCCGCGAGCTTCTCCATCGAGCGGCCGCCGGTGCCGGTGGCGTGGAAAACCATGCAGTCATAGTTGGCGCGCAACTGATCCGCGATGGCGGTCACGCAAGGCGTGGTGACGCCGAACATGGTGAGCCCGAGTGCCGGCTTGCCGGTGGCAGTCGGCGCCGGCTTTGCGGCCATGCCGGCGATCGCTTGCGCCGCGTTGTGCAGCACCGTGCGGGAGAGCCGGTTCAGTCCCGCCATATCGGTGACCGATGGCATCATGATGATGTCGGAGACGTCGACATAGGCCGCGGTGTCGCCGGAGGCGAGCGTCGAGACCATGATCTTGGGCAGCCCAAGCGGCAGCGCGCGCATGCCGGCAGTGATGATCGACGTGCCGCCACCGCCGCCAATGCCGATCACGCCCGATATGTCGCCGCGCGACCGAATGAAACTTGTGAAAGCGGCGCTCATGCGGGCCACTGCCGTGCCGCGATCATCGATGCCGAGCACGCCACTGGCTCCATCTGGATGATGCGCCGCGACCTCGCTGGCCGGGATATCGACCGGCACCGTGGCACCGCGCGTTCCGATGTCGACGCGGGCAACCGAACTGCCGGTGGCGGCAATAGCATCGGCCAGGAAGGCAAGTTCCTCGCCCTTGGTGTCGGCTGTGCCCACCACGTAGATGCGCTTCATCGCGTTTCTCCCGTCACCGGCCGACCGGCGCCGGACCGCCTGTCGCCCTTTGCCGGCCTTTCGGTGGGCAAAGGTCATTGAAATTTTTTGAGACGCGCGTATCGTATTGACATGGATGTCTCACGTCAACAAGCCGCTGGGAGCGACGACGCCAACGAGGCTGCCGAACGCGGCCCACGAGCCCGCACAAAACGGCTGATGCTGAAGACGGCGACGCGGCTGATGCAGGCGGGCGTCACCCCGTCGGTCAGCGAAGTCGCGGAGGCGGCGCAAGTGTCGCGCGCCACCGCCTATCGCTATTTCCCCAGCCAGGCAGCCCTGGTGCAGGCGGTGGTTGACGAGGGGCTTGGGCCGATCCTGACCTGGCAATCGACGTCCACCGATGCCGGGCGGCGCGTTGCCGAACTGTTCGATACCGCCATGCCGCGCATCGAAGCTTTCGAGGCAACTTTCAAGGCAGCGCTGAAACTGTCGCTCAACCAATGGGCGCAGCGGCAGGCGGGCACGCTGGGCGGCGAGCCGCAATTCACGCGCGGACATCGCGTCCAGCTGCTGAAGGATGCCATCGCACCGCTCAAGGGCCGGCTGCCGCCGCGCGAGTTCAAGCGCCTGGCGCAGGCGCTGTCGATGATGTTCGGCGTCGAAGTGCTGATCGTGCTGAAGGATATTTGGGGGCTCGATAGCCGCGGCATGCGGTCGGTCGCGCAATGGGCGGCGGGCGCCCTTGTGCGCGCCGCGGTGGCGGAATCAACGGCTGAAATCGATGCGGCCCCGACAGCGGCATTGGCGAAATAGCGCCAATCTGGTTCGACCAGATTTGGATGCCCACTATTGACGTTAACCGGGATGGCAGTGCCGATACAAGGCTCTCCTATATCAACGAGTAGGAAAATTAAGGGAAAACAGTCGGATACATGAAGAATCCGGTTATACAAGGTCCGGTGGTGGTCCAAGAAAGAGCTTGACGGCTATCCAAAATTGGTAATACCAGATTAGGAAAGAAAAGGCGGATCGAGAATGACAGCCGCAGTCCATTTCGGCAGGGCGAGGAGAATCATACGGATGGCGCGTGTTCCGTCCGCACGAGGTGGCGCATCGTGACGCAGACGTCGCCTCGCGCCAGTGACGGCAAGGGGATTGCGCTGCGCCTCGATGGGCTCAGCAAGGCCTATGGATCCGTGCGCGCCATCAACGACCTGAGCTTCGCCGTCGACGAAGGCCGCTTCTTCGTACTCTTCGGGCCGAGCTCCGTTGGCAAGACGACGACGCTGCGCACTATCGCCGGCCTCGTCCAGGCCGACTCCGGCACGCTTGAGATCGGCGGCCGCGACATGGCCCATGCGCCGATCGCCGGCCGAGGCATCTCGATGGTCTTCCAGTCTTTCGCGCTTTACCCCCACCTCACGGTCTATGACAATCTCGCCTACCCGCTGCGCGAGGAGAAAGCCGCGCGCGCCGAGATTGACAAGCGGGTGAAAGAGACCGCCGAGATCCTGAAGCTGACACACCGCCTGAAGGCCAAGCCGGCAACCCTGTCCGGCGGAGAGCAGCAGCGCGTCGCGCTCGGCCGCTCCCTGATCCGCCGGCCAAAGATTCTTCTGCTCGATGAGCCGCTCACCAATCTCGACGCCAAGCTTCGGCACGAGACGCGCGCCGAGCTGAAGCGGCTGCACCGCCAGTTCGGCATGACCGTGATCTATGCCACGCCCGACGAGATCGAGGCTCTCTCGATGGGCGAGACGATCGCCGTCATGCGCGATGGGGGCATCGTCCAGATCGGCACGCCAGACGAGCTTTACGAGCAGCCGATCAATACCTATGTCGCCAGCAAGATCGGCTCGCCGCACATGAATCTGTTCACGGCCTCGGTGCGCGCCGACACCAGATCTTTCGACACGCCGCTCGGGACTCTGGTTCCGGCGACGGCGCCAAAGACTGCCGATGCCAACGAGGCCGCGCTGATCGGCATTCGCCCGAGCGACATTCGGCTCGCCGCCAAGGGCGAAGCCGGGGTTGCCTCGAAGGTGCATCTGGTCGAACCGCTCGGCGACATAACGATCGTCTCGGTCGAGGCCGGCGGCGAGATGTTGCGCATGGTGCTGCCGGAAGCGATCGCCGCCAGCATCAGGACCGGCGATTCGGCATCGATCGCCATCGATAACAGGAAAATCCACGTCTTCCGCGCCGCGAGCGGCCAGGCAATGACCTGACTCGAACGGCGAGAAGCAATCCGGTTAACCAAGGGAGGAAACGCGAATGACGGCGATGACCAAACTGAAAGGGCTAGCGACAGCCGCAAGCTTCGCTGCCACACTACTGGTGGGAGGCGTGACCTATGCCTCTGCCGAAGAAGTGACGTTGACGATGGCGGTGCCGGATTGGCCCCCGACCCGCATTATGAAGAAGTTCTTCGACGAGCAGTACAAGCCGAAGTCTGGCAATACTGTGAAGCTCGATGTGGACTTCATTCCGTGGCCGGATTTCTACACCCGCGTCAACGCCTCGTTGACCTCGGGCGAAAAGAAGTACAACTTCATCGTGTCGGACTCGCAGTGGCTGGGCGCCTTCGTCGAAGGCGGCTACTTCCGCAAGATCAACGATCTCATCGATGCCGACCCGGAACTCAAGGCGACGATGGAGTCGATGCATCCCGCCGTGCTCAACGCCTACTCGACCTATCCCAACAGCACGCCGAACTACTACGGCTTCCCGCAGTTCCCGGACGTGCTGGTCACCTACGGCCGCAAGGACGTGCTCTGCAACAACGACGAGCAGGCCGCCTACAAGGCGAAGTACAATGAGAAGCTGCCCTGCACCGGCGAAGAAATCGACGCCATGGACTGGAACACGTTCGAGCATGTTGGCGAATTCTTCCAGCGCAAGAAGGGCGACAAGCTCGCCGGCCAGGTGCTGGATGACGATTTCTATGGCATCGCCTATCAGGCAGGCAAAGGCTACGACTTCTCGACGAGCTCGGTCCACACGTTCGTCTGGGAGCATGGCGGCGGCATCTGGGATGAAACCAAGGCCCCGACCGGACATGCCGAAGGCGTCGTAAACTCCCCGAAGTCCATCGAGGGCATGGAGCATTTCCTCAAATTGCTGAAGTTCATGCCGCCGGTGGTCAAGACCGGCACCATGGACATCTTCGTCTCGGACCAGTTGTTCCGTGAAGGCAAGGTGGCCATGAACATCGACTGGATCGGTCTCGCCGAAGCCTCGCTCGATCCCAAGACGTCGAAGGTTGCCGACAAGCTGGTGTTCGGATTGGCGCCAGGCCTGCGCGGTGCCGACGGCAAGGTGAATCGTACGTCACAGATCGGCGGACAGCCTTTCGTTCTCACCACCTGGACGACGCCTGAGCAAATCAAGGAAGCGGTTGGCTTCGTGAAGTGGTGGCTCTCGCCTGATATCCAGCACCAGTTCGCCGCCGGCGGCGGCCAGTCCGCGATCAAGTCGGTCTACAGCGATCCGAAGTATGTGACCTATCGTCCGTGGGACCGCGCCTGGGCGAACTCGCTCGACTGGCAGAAGGACATGTGGCACGTGCCGCAGTTCTTCGAACTGCTCACCCAGCAGCAGGACCAGTACGACCTAGCCATCACTGGCAAGCAGGACGCCAAGACCACCTTGGATAACATCGCCAAGTTCCAGGAGGACCTCCTGAAGAACGATGGTCTTATCCAGTAACCTTCCGACATAGCTGCGGGGAGCGGGCAAAAGCCGCTCCCCGTCATTGCCACTTCAGGCGCTCCATATTTCGGACTCCCATGACCGCTGTTTCAAGCACGCTGCTGACACCACGCCTTACCGCGGTTGTTGCCCACAACTGGAAACTCGCCATCGCTGTCGCTGTCGTCGTGTCGGCCATATCAATGGCGGGCTTGCCTGCGGCTGTCTCCTTCTGGGTGGTGGGCGCCGCGGTGGCGTTGGTCGCGGCCGCATTTACCGTCAACGCGTATCGCCGCCACTACTTCGGCGCCTTGCTGGTCGCTCCGGCAATCGCCGTTCTGTTTGTGATGAATATCTTCCCCCTGCTGTGGTCGCTGGGCCTTTCGTTCTTCGCCTACCAGGCAAACCAGCAGACGATCCGCTTCGTCGGACTCGGGAACTACATCCGGATCCTTACCAACGATCTCGCTGCTCACGCGACTTGGGGCGCGCTGATCAATACCGCCATGTTCGTCGTGTTCACCGTCTCCGCGCAGATGATCGTCGGCTTTCTGCTGGCCATCCTGTTCGCCAAGCAATTTCCGCTGCGCAAGTATTTGTTGATCCTGGTGCTGACACCGATGATGCTTTCGGTTGTCGCCTCTGGCGTGTTCTTCACCTACTACTATGACCCGACATTCGGGATTCTCAGCTACGTCATCAATTCCATCTCCGGCAACCAGTTCATCCTGATGAGCAACAAAGTCGGTGCCGTGGCGGGAATCGTTTTCGCCGACGCATGGATGTGGTCGCCCTTCGTCATGCTCCTTGTGCTGGCGGGCCTCGTCTCGGTGCCGAAATACCTTTACGAGGCCGCTGCCATCGACCGTATTTCCAGCTGGCGGCAATTCTGGATGATCACCTTCCCCTACATCCGCGGCCTTCTGATGTTGGCCCTTCTCTTCCGCACCATCGAGGCATTCAAGCTGGCGGATCTCGTCATCCTCCTCACCAAGGGCGGCAACGACACGCTGACGATCTCCTATCACTTGATCCGCATCGCCAACGAGCAGAACAAGACGAGTGAGGGCGCGTCGATCTCCTATCTGATGCTGTTCATGGTGATCGTTCTCACCAACCTCTACCTGTACCTCGCAAACCGCCGTACGCAGGGAGCCTAACCCGTGACCGAATCGATATTGGGAAAGCTCGGCTTCCGCAGGGCCAGCGGAGTAGACGAGGCCGGCTGGGGGCGGACGCTCGCCGTGGCCGTCGTCGCCTTTATCTATTTTCTGCCGGTGCTGTTCATCATATTCACCGCCTTCAAACCGCAGGGCGACGCGCTTCTGGTGCCTCCGACGCTGTCGCCCACGTCGCTGTTCGGCTTGATTCCGGATCATTTTGTGTTCAAGCCCACGCTCGAAAATTTTGGGTCCGTCTTTTCTCGCTCGATGACGTCGGGCGGTGCCCCGGAAGCGACAGGATTCGACCGTTATTTCTTCAACTCGATCTTCATCGCCTCGGCTTCGGTGCTGCTGGCGCTGGTCATCGGCACCCTGGCGGCCTTCGGCTTCTCGCGCTATCCGCTGAAAGGCAATGACACCTACCTGTTCATCATCCTGACCACGCGCATGCTGCCGGCGATTGTGGTGATCATTCCGGTGATCCTGATGTTCCGCGTAGTGGGCCTGTCGGGCTCGTATCTCGGCATCATCATGCTCTACACCGCCTTCAACCTGGCCTTCACCATCTGGATGATGAAGAGCTTCTTCGATGAATTGTCGCCAGACGTCGAGGATGCCGCCCGCCTCGACGGATCGTCCG
The DNA here is from genome assembly GCF_040323635.1 of Mesorhizobium sp. M0037. Classification (NCBI taxonomy): domain Bacteria; kingdom Pseudomonadati; phylum Pseudomonadota; class Alphaproteobacteria; order Hyphomicrobiales; family Phyllobacteriaceae; genus Mesorhizobium; species Mesorhizobium sp. M0037. The sequence goes on from NZ_JAMYVB010000019.1 coordinate 8,126, forward strand.
GAATGCGGGTGTTCTTCAAGATTTGCCTGCCCCAGGTCATTGCCGGGCTCGCCGCCACGTTCGTGTTCGGCCTGATCCTCACCTGGAACGAGTTCCTCTTCGCCCTCTTGCTCTCGGGGCCCGACACGAGGACGGTCCCGGTCGCCATGAACCAGGCCGTGTCGTCGGGTGGACGCGGCACCGACTGGACTTTGCTTGCCGCCATCGAAACCCTGTTCCTCGTCCCAGTCTTCCTGGTCACCTTCTTCTTGCAAAACCATCTGTTGCGCGGTGTTACCTTCGGCACGGTGAAGCGCTGAGATGTCAACCATCGAACTCCGCAAAGTCACCAAGCGCTTCGGCTCCTTCACCGCGGTCAAGGACGTTGACCTGTCGGTGGCCGCCGGTGAGGTCGTCTGCCTTCTCGGCCCGTCCGGCTGTGGCAAGACGACGACCTTACGCGTCATCGCCGGGCTGGAAAGCGTCACTGACGGCGAGGTCGTCGTCGCCGGCAAGGTGATGAACAAACTGCCGCCCGAAAAGCGCGACATCGCCATGGTGTTCCAGTTCTACGCGCTCTACCCGTCGGCATCGATCGCCGAGAACATCGCCTTCCCGCTCTATCATGACGGCATTTCCGGGGCTGAGCGGACTGCCCGCGTCAACCGCGTCGCCGCGATCCTTCACTTGGAGCACGTTCTCGACCGGCTGCCGAACCAGATATCCGAGGGCGAAAAGCAGCGCGCCGCCATGGCCCGCGCCATCGTCCGCGACCCCAATTGCTTCCTCTTCGACGAGCCCTTGTCGCGTCTCGATGTCGAACTGCGCCAAACCATGCGTGGCCAGATCAAGGAAGTGCTGCAGGGCCTCTCCAAAGCGACCGTGATCGTGACCCATGACCAGCTCGAAGCGCTCACCATGGCCAACCGCATCGCCATCATGAAGGACGGCCTGATCGAGCAAGTCGGCTCACCGCACGAGGTATTTGCCAAGCCCGCCAATGCTTTCGTGGCGAGCTTCATCGGCACGCCGCAGATGAATCTTCTCGAGGCCGACCTCAAGGCCTTCGCCGATGGCACGGCGGACATGACCGTGGCCGGCATTAGTCTGGCGATCCGCACGGACGCGGCGGTCGCGCGCCTGCAGCCCGGCAAGGTGACGATCGGTGTCCGCCCCCGTGCTTTCACCGTGACCGATACGGGGGACCGTGGCACCATCTCCGCCAGAGCCGAGCTCATCGAGCCCATGGGCGCCGAAACCCTTATTCATGCCCGCACGGCGGCAGGCGCCGACATCCGCGTCGTGGTGACGAGAAGCCAGTGGGTCAAGGTCGGCGAGGCGCTGAATCTACGCCCCGATCCCAGGCAAACCCATGTCTTCGATGGCGCCGGAAAGGCGGTGCGGTCATGAGCGACAGTTCTTCCGGCATGAGCCGCGCCGGCGCGTTCCGCCTCGAGCTCTTCATCATTGGCCTCGGCGTCTTGGCGCTGGTGCTGATCTTTCAACCCTTTTCCATCGGCCTGTACGCGGTCGGCAGCGGTCTCGTGGTGCTTGCCGGGCTCATCAACAACCTGCTGCCGTTGGCCCAGCCGGGCGTCAAGGCGCGCAGTGTGGTGACCGTAGCGCTGGTCGTGGCGCTGGTCTTCTGCATTGCGCTGCTGGTATCGATCACGGCGGCGCATCTCTACGGCGTCTTCTTCCTCAATCCACCGGACCCCAACACTCTCGCCGGCAAGGCGCAGCTCGCCACGCCGCCTTTCTACAAGCAGGCTTTCGTGTGGGAAATCGCCGCCGCGGCGGTGATTCTCGCGCTGATCGTCACCGCTCTCAACAAGACAGCGCGATGATCAGCAGCTGACGCTATCCGGCAGGTCGCGCTCGCGCCCGTCCGCGACGGTCGGTGTGCGTCGCCCTCTCAACTCTCACGCTGTCATCCTCCGGCTTGACCGGAGGACCCGACGCCGAGATCAAGGATCGTGTCGACCGCGCCGCCAAAACACTCAGGATCGAACATCTGCTCGACCGCAAGACCGATCGTCTGTCCGGCGGCGAGATGCAGCGCGTTTCGATCGGCCGCGCCATCGTGCGCAAGCCGCGCGTGTTCCTGATGGACGAACCGCTGTCGGCGCTCGACGCCAAACTGCGCGAGGCGCTGCGCACGGAACTGAAGAACCTGCAGATCCAGCTTGGCGCCACCTTCCTGTTCGTCACCCACGACCAGATCAAGGCGATGTCGATGGGCGACAAGGTGGGCGTGCTCAACCATGGCCGCATCATCCAGACCGGCACGCCGCACGAGATCTATAACAATCCGCGCGATACCTATGTGGCCAGCTTCGTCGGCTCGCCGCCGATGAACCTGATCGATGGCAAGCTGGTCAACGGCCGCGCGGTGATGGCGCCGCTAAATTTCGAACTGCCTTTCTCTGGGGGTGCCAAGGCGGGCGGTGCGACCGACGGTCGCCCGCTCGTCTTCGGTATTCGACCTGAGGATGTGTATCTTGAAAGCGGTGCGCCGGTCGAGGCACGCGTCCACGATGTCGAGAACCATGGCGTGGAAAAGATCCTGACTCTGCGGGTCGGCGACACGACGCTGCGCGCCACGGTGCCGGCCAGAACCGATGTCCAGATCGAGCAGCCGGTGCGCTTTGCCTGGAATCAGGACAAGGTGGTGCTGTTCGACAAGGGCAGCGGCGTGAGCTTGCGGCACGCCAGCTAGTTGCGGTCGAACGACGGCGCCGCCTGACTATTTCTGGAAGTAGGTCTCGTAAGGCGTATCGTTGATCAGCAGGATCACGCACTCCGTCTCTGAGAGGCAGGCGTCGTCGTGCATCTCGTTGGCCTTCTGGGTCCAGTAGGATCCCGGCGGCAATTCGACCTTCGTCGCTTCGCCGCCGTCCATTTGCCAATGCGCCCACAGTCCCTTGATGACCACCGCGCGATAGTCGGCGGTGTGCGCATGAACCGGCGCGCGCCAGTTGCCGGGAACTTTCAGCAAGGTGCCCGCCGGGCCTTTGGCCCGGTCACCCCACAACGGGCCAAGGCGATGCGGCTGGTCTGGCACTTCGGCGACATAGGGGATCTTGTCGGCCGGGAGATAGCTGTCCTCGAGGGCAAAGGCGCGAGCGGGAAAGACGCAAGAAACGGCGAGCGCCAGAAACGCGCTGTCTTCGGCGGCCTGGTGGTCGACAATGCCGGTGTGGCCAGCGCCTTCGCCTATTGTGGCGCTGCGACCTTGCTGGCGGCGATCGTTGTGTTCGCGCGCGGCCCTAAGCGCGTCGAATAGCCGATAGCCATCCTTGGCTGAAGCAGCGGGCCCGAGAACTATCAAGGTTTTCGGGGCGTTGCTTTTGTGGTGAGAGGCCACCGTAGGGTCAGACCGCGCGGCCGTCGAAGTCGAAGACCGGCAGGCCGGTGGGATCGAAATCGGCGACGCAGTTGAGGTTGATGTAGGCGCTGCGTTCGCTGCCCTGACTGACATCCTCGGCAAAGGGATGGATGCCGCAGGTGCGGCAGAAGCGATGCGCCATTGCATGATTGCCGAATGTGTAGGTGCCGAGATCGTCGCCCCACGCCAGCACCGTCAGGCTGTCATGCGGGATGGCGGCCAACAGCGCGCCCTTGCGCGAGCAGATCGAACAATTGCACCGCACGGCGCCGGTCAGCTGCGCCTTGAATTCGAACGCAACCTTGCCGCAGTGGCAGCTGCCTTTGTACAGCATCAGTCCCTTCCTATCGCTGGCAGGTGCAAAGGCACGCTGTCCGGGCTATTCCTTCCGCTGACCTAGCGGCCCATATGCCTTAAAGACGCTCCACCTTGACGGAATCCGACATCGACATGCAATCAATCCGCGATCGTCTCGAGATCATCCTGTCACGTCTTGCCAGTTGCGCGGCAGGCGAGAAGGTGTTCACCAAACTCTATGCCGAGGCGGCGCGCGCAGCGGCCGAGGCCACCGATGCGCGCAAGAAGGCCGGCGTATCGCTCGGGCCGCTTGACGGCACCATCGTGTCGATCAAGGATCTGTTCGATGTCGCCGGCGAGCCGACCACGGCCGGGTCGCTGATGCTGAGGGACACCGCGCCCCGTCGGCACGACGCTGCGGTCGTCAGCCGTCTGCGCCAGGCCGGCGCCGTCATCATCGGCAAGACCAACATGACCGAATTCGCCTTCACCGCTATCGGCGACAACATGCACTACGGCACACCGGGCAATGCCGCCGACACCAGCCGCATTCCAGGCGGTTCGTCGTCGGGCGCCGCCGTGTCCGTTGGCGAGGGGACGAGCGACATTTCCATCGGCTCCGACACCGGCGGTTCGGTGCGCATCCCGGCATCGCTGAACGGCGTCGTCGGTTTCAAGCCGACGGCGCGGCGCGTGCCGCTGACTGGTGCCTATCCCCTTTCCGCGACGCTGGATTCGATCGGGCCGCTGGCGCTGAGTGTTGCTGCGTGTGCCCTGGCTGACGCCGCGATGACGGGCGAGCAGATGCCGCAACTGCACCTGCCGTTAGCGCTTGCCGGGCTTCGTGTCGGCATTCCGCGCGGCCTGCTTTTCGAAGACACGGAAACGGAGATTGCCGCCGCGTTCGATCGCAGCCTTGCCGGGATCGAGCAGGCAGGCGCGTGGCTCACGGACATTTCGATCGACGACCTCATTGCCGATCTGCGCCTGGCCACCAAACGCGGCTCGATCGCGGCCATGGAAGGTTCTGAAATCCATGCCGACTGGCTGGCGACGGGCGCATCGGTGCCGGTCGATCCCCATGTCAGCGGGCTGCTGTCGCGGGCGGCGGCCATACCGACGCCGGTTTATATCAGGGCAATGCGTCGTCGCGCGGCACTGTGCATAGCCATGGACGAGCGGTTGGGTTCGGTCGATGTGCTAGCTCTGCCGACCACGCCGGTGACAGCGCCGACTATCGTTTCGATGGCCGAGGATACGGCTCTGCGTGAACGCACCGAAGGTCTGCTGCTGCGCAATACCCAGGTCGCCAACCAGTTCGACCTCTGCGCGATCTCGCTGCCGATGCCCGGCATGACGCTGCCGGCCGGACTGATGCTGGTGGCGCGCAATGGCCACGACCACCATCTGCTGCGCATCGCGGCTGAAGTCGAGCGGCTGCTCCGATAGGCAGCGAGCCGTAGGTCGGCAGTCAACGTGCCGCGCAGCGCTTGCGCTCGCTTTTCTTGGAGGAGCGTTCGATTTTGGTAACGACCAGCATCGGCGGATCGTTCGGCTGGCCGCGATGCTGGATCGATCCTCGGACGACGAGTTTTCCAGCATAAAGCTTGTCGGAGAGGTCAGGTGCCGATCTGTCCAGCGGCGGCAATTCCGTAGTGTTGAGCTCCACGCCTTTAACGACATTGCCGGTGGTCAGATCCAGCGCATTGCCTGACGGGCAGGGCGCCATCATGCAGACGATCCCATTGCTGCAATAGACATAATCGCTGCTTTGTGCCGCCGCGAGCGAAGGTAAGGCCACGATCGACGACACTGCGAGAACCAGAGATGCGAAGCGAAAACCGGACATGGTTCACGCGTCCGCCGGGAACCGTCTGCGGTAATGCTCGACCACGTCGGGATTGCGCAGATTGACAGGCAGCCGGTTGGCCAGCACCAGCAAGGTCTCGCCGGCCGCGCCCACGCCCATGCGCATCATCGATTGCTCGGTAATCCCCGCCATATGCGGGGTGACGATAACATTGTCGAAACCGAAATAGGGATGGTTTGCCGGCAGCGGCTGCGTGGCAAAGACGTCGAGTGCGGCGCCGCCGATCCGGTCTTGGCGCAAGGCCTCGATCAGCGCCTCGTCGTCGATCACCGGTCCGCGCGAAATGTTGATCAAAAGCGCGTCCGGCTTCATGCGGGCAATGCGTTCGCGGCTGATCAGGCCGCGCGTTTCCGGCGTCAGCGGGCAGCAGAGCACGATGATGTCGCTCTGTTCGATCAGCGCATCGATCGACAGGAAGCCGATCCTGTCGGGTGCCGGCTGCATGCTGCGGGTCGTCGCCACGACGTCGAGGCCGAAGCCGTGCGCGGCGATATGGGCGACCGCCTGACCGATGGCGCCGAAGCCGATGATGCCGATGGTCTTGCCGGCAAGCTCGCTGGCATGGCTGGCGTGGTCGCGGCCGGCATTCCAGCCCTTGGCGCGCAAGTCGCGGTCGACCGAACGGAAGCGCCGAAGCAGGGCAAGGGCCGCGAACATCACATATTCAGCGACCGAACGCGCATTGACCGCCGGCACGTTGGCGACCAGCACGCCGGCCACGGCCGCGGCCTCCATGGGCACCATGTCGAGCCCGGCACCGTGGCGGACCGCTGCTCTGAGTTTCGTGGCGTTTTCGAACAGCGACGGCGGCAGCGGTGCGCGAACGATGATGACGTCGGCATGCTTCGCCTCGGCGGTCAGCGTTGCCGCATCGAGCGCTGAGGCGACGACGAGTTCACCGGCGCCCGCCAGCATTGCGGAGGCACGCGGATGCAGCGTGTGCGTCGACAGGATTCTGGGCATGGGGCTCTCGTGTTTGTCGCAAGCGAAAGCGCTGCGCGCTTTCCCGGGAAAACCGTTTCACACTTTTCCTGGAATTGCTCTAGGCTTTCTCAAATGCCAGGCTTTGCGCTTGCGCCTCGCGGCCCTCGATGATCCCCTTCCAGTAGCTTTCCGCGCCTTGCAGGTGGGCGCTCATCAGCGCCTGGGCGAGATTGCCGTCGCGACGCAGCAGCGCCTCGTAGATCTGGATATGCTCGGCATGCGAGCGCACTGAGCGCTCGGGATCGTTGAAGTAGATCGGCAGCCGCTGCTCGCCCATCAGGTAATAGACGCTGCAGATATTGTGGAAGACGCCGTTCTTGGTCGCCCGCACGATTTCGAGGTGGAATTCGCGGTCTTCCTTGGCGAGGCCTTCGCCGGCGGCGATGCACTCCTCCGAGGCTTTCAGGATCTCCCGCAGGCGTTCGAAATTCTCTTCGGTGGCACGCGAACAGGCAAGTTCGGCGGCCTTGATCTCGTGGATCTTGCGCAGTTCGACGGTCTCGTAGATCTGCACCGGATCGAGCGGCAGGCCCGCGCGGGCGAAAAGAGCCAAGGCTTCTACACTGGCCTGCCTGGTGTCGACATAGATGCCGGATTTGGCGCGGCGCTCGACGATGCGCATGGCCTCCAGAATGGCCAGCGCCTCGCGGATCTGGCCGCGGCTGACACCGAAATGCTCCGCCAGCTCGCGCTCCGAGGGCGTGCGGCCGCTCTCCTTGTCCGAATGGGCGAACAGATAGGCGGCGAGTTCGGCGAGAAGGTTCTTTTCTTTCATCGTCAACCGCGTTGCGCGTGCGCCTCCAGGAACCGCTCCGAAATGGTGAATCCCAGACCCGGCTTTTCAGGGATCGCTATCATACCGTCCCTTGCTTCGACAGTCTCTTCGATAAGATCGTGGATCATGGGGTTGGCGCCGAGCGAATATTCGACGGTAAAACTGGCAGGCGAGGCCGCACAAACATGCAGGCCGGCGAAGAAGCATGGCGCGCCGGCCCACAGATGCGGGGCAAAGCGCAGATTGAAGGCACTGGCGATGGTGCCGATCTTCATCGCCTCGCTGATACCGCCGCAAAAGGCCGGATCCGGCTGGAAGATGTCGGCGGATTTCAGCACCGCGAGATCGCGGAAAGCGTAGCGCGTCGCTTCGCTTTCGCCGGTGGCGATCGGGATCGAGCCCGAGGCGCGCACCTCGGCCATACCAGCCTTGTCGTCGGCGATAACAGGCTCCTCGAACCAGGCGAGGTCGAGATCGCTGGCCAGGCTGATGAAGCGCTTGGCCTCGGCCACCGTATAGGTGCCGTGCGCGTCGACCATCAACTCGACGTCAGGACCGAGCGCCTGCCGTGCGGCGCGGACGCGGGCGGCGGAAATGTGCGGGGCGCCGTCCATGGCGCCGACGCGCATCTTCAGCGCCCTGAAGCCGCCTTTGGCGATGTAGGATTTGAGCTGCTCGCCGATAGCCTCGGCGGCAGCCCAGCCGCCGGAGGCGTAGGCCGGCATGCGGTCGAGCTTGCGGCCGCCGATGAGCCGCCACACCGGCTGTCCCAACGACTTCCCCAGAATATCCCAGAGCGCGATATCGACGGCGCTGATTGCCGCAATGCTCATGCCGCGCCGCGCCAGCTGCGGCATGGCATGGCCGGCGCGCGCGGCACTGTCATGGCGCACGCCGTTGTAGAGCATCTCCCAGATCATGCCGATGTCGGCGGGGTCGCGGCCGATCAGCTGCGGCCCGACCTCGTGATTCAGCATGTAGACCAGCGCACCATAGCTGCCGGCGCTGCCGGCGGCGTTCTTGCCCTCGCCCCAGCCGATCAGCCCGTCGTCAGTCTCAATGCGCAGGATGGCGGCGTCGAACGTCGTCACCTGGCCAAAGTCGCTGCGATGCTGCTTCGCGGCCTCAATCGGCACGCGGACCCACCACGCCTGGACCGTTTTGATGCGCATCCCGATCGGCTACTTGATCAGCGGCAGCAGCGTTTCGGCCGTGATGCGCATCTGGTCGGTGTAGAATTTCTCCGTCAGCACGCTGGAGCCGTGATCCTGGATGAACTTCAGCTGTTCGGGAGAAATGTCGACCGGATTCCGGTCGACCATGTCGGGATAGGGCGCGGCGGGTGTGCGGTCGACGGGCGCGACGAATTCGTTGGTCAGCGCGCCGTCATAGCCGACTTCCTTCAGCGTCTGCACGATCCGTGGCCAATCGATCTGGCCAAGGCCGGCGGCAAAGCGGTTGTTGTCGGCGACGTGGAAGTCGAACAGCCGTTTGCCGACCTGACGGATCGCGTCATGGACGTTAAATTCTTCCATATGGATGTGATAGGCGTCGAGGCAGACGCCGCATTCGGGGCTGACCGCATCGGCCAGGGCCAACGCCTGCGCGCCGCGGTTGAACAGATAGGTCTCGAAGCGGTTGAGCGGCTCGACCGCGATCTTGACGCCGACCTTCTTGGCATGGGTGAAGCATTCGCGGGTGGCGTCGACCACCCACTTCCATTCCTCTTCCTCGGTGCCGTCCGGCACCACTTTGCCGACGGTCGCGGGCACCAGCGTTATGATCTCGCCATCAAGTTCGCTGACCATGGTCAGCACGTCCTTGACGTACTGCACCGAGCGTTCGCGCTGGCCCTGGTCCCTGGCGGCAAGGTTGCGTTCGCCCAGCATCAGCGTCACCGACCCCCAGCAGCGGATGCCGTATTCTTTCAGCAGCGCGCGGGTCTCCTTGGTCTTGTATTGCTCGGGCTCGCCGGAAATCTCGATCGACTCGTAGCCGAATTTCTTGATGCGCTTCAGCGTCACCTCCAACGGTTCCGCGCGCATCCAGTTGTGCGTCGAAAGATGCATGGTCTATCCTTCCCAGAATTCGTCTGTGCCAGTTCGCCTGCGACGCGCCCCACAAGGCGCGTCGCGTGTTTCCTCCCCAAGGCGCTCCAGCGTTTTTGCGCAACTGGTTCGACCAATTGGGCCCTAATGGAGGTCTACAGCAATTTTTGTCGCGCGGCAAGAACCGCCGCCATGCGATATCGACATCTGTGTACCGTATTGATTATGCTGGTATATATCGCCAAAAATGGAATGCCCTGGCAGCTTTGCGCGTGAGTCAAATGGCTTGACCCATTTTCGGTATTTGGTAATACCAGAATGCCGATACGAGAATGCACATCACGAGAGACCAAAGAGGCTGGCCCTGCTTTCATCAGACGCTATGCTTGGTCCTTGGAAAAATGAATTGGGAGGATGCCGATGCCGTCGACAATGAAGGGTCCGGGGCTGTTTCTGGCGCAGTTCGCGGGGGATACCGCGCCGTTCAATTCGCTGGCCTCGATCACCAAATGGGCGGCCGGTCTCGGTTACAAGGGCGTGCAGATCCCGACCTGGGATGCACGCCTGTTCGACCTCAAGAAGGCGGCATCTTCCAAGACCTATTGCGACGAGGTGAAAGGCATCTGCGCGGATGCCGGCGTCGAGATCACCGAACTGTCGACGCATCTTCAAGGGCAGCTGGTGGCGGTGCACCCGGCCTATGATGCCCAGTTCGACGGCTTTGCACCGCCTGCGGTGCACAACAACCCCAAGGCCAGGCAGAAATGGGCGGTCGAACAGATGGAGTTCGGCGCCAAGGCCTCGAAGAATCTTGGCCTGAAAGCCTCGGTGACGTTTTCCGGCGCCCTAGCTTTCCCGTACCTCTATCCCTGGCCACAGCGGCCGGCCGGGCTGATCGAGGAGGCCTTCGCCGAGCTCGGCACACGCTGGAAGCCGATCCTGGACGTCTATGACGAAAACGGCGTCGATGTCGGCTACGAGATCCATCCTGGCGAGGACATCTTCGACGGCGCAACCTTCGAGATGTTCCTAGATGCGGTTGGCGGTCACAAGCGCTGCAACATCAACTACGACCCGTCGCATTTCCTTTTGCAGCAGCTCGACTATCTCGAATTCATCGACATCTATCACGAGCGGATCAAGGCCTTCCATGCCAAGGATGCCGAGTTCAATCCGACGGGGCGGCAAGGCGTCTATTCCGGCTATCAGAGCTGGACCAATCGCGCGGGGCGATTCCGCTCGCTTGGCGACGGGCAGGTCGATTTCGGCGGCATCTTCTCCAAGCTTACCCAGTATGGCTACGATTCCTGGGCGGTGCTGGAGTGGGAGTGTTGCCTCAAGCATCCGGAGGACGGCGCGGCCGAAGGCGCGCCCTTCATCCAGCACCACATTATCCGGGTGACGGAAAAGGCCTTTGATGATTTCGCCGGCGGCACCACCGACAAGAAGATGCTGCGCGCCATGATGGGTATTTGACACAAGCAGGAGAAAGACATGGTCGGCGCATCGAAGTCGGAAGCGGGGCGCGGCCCGATCCGCTATGGTATGGTCGGCGGCGGCCAAGGCGCCTTCATCGGCGCGGTGCACCGGATCGCGGCGCGCATGGACAATGACTTCGTGCTGGTGGCCGGCGCCCTGTCGGCCAATCCCGAGCGCGCCAAGGCTTCCGCCGCCGAACTCGGTCTCGACCCGGCGCGCAGCTACGCCTCCTATGCCGAGATGGCCAAGGCCGAGGCCAAGCGCCCGGACGGCATCGAGGCGGTGGCGATCGTCACCCCCAACAATGTGCACGTGCCGGCGGCCAAGGTCTTCCTCGAGGCGGGCATCCACGTCATCTGCGACAAGCCGCTGGCGACGACTTTGGCCGAGGCCAAGAAGCTCGCGGCCGTGGTTGAAAAGACCGGCAAGGTGTTCGTGCTGACGCACAATTACACTGCCTATCCGATGATCCGGCAGGCGCGCGAGATGGTGGCCAAGGGGCAGCTTGGCGACATCCGCATCGTTCAGTCCGAGTACCCGCAGGACTGGCTGACCGAGGATCTTGCCGCCACCGGCCAGAAGCAGGCGGCGTGGCGCTCCGACCCCAAGCAGGCGGGCGCGGGCGGCGCGCTCGGCGACATCGGCACGCATGCCTACAATCTGGCGCGCTTCGTCTCGGGTCTGGAGCTCGATTCCCTGTCGGCCGATCTCGACGCTTTCGTGCCGGGGCGACTGCTCGACGACAATGTCAATGTCATGCTGCGCTTCAAGCCGGTCGGCAAGGTGCATCCGGCCAAGGGCATGATCTGGGCAAGCCAGGTGGCGCCCGGCCACGAGAACGGGCTGAAGCTGCGCATCTATGGCTCGAAAGGCGGGCTGGAATGGGTTCAGGCCGATCCGAACTATCTCTGGTACACGCCGTTCGGCCAGCCCAAGCAGCTGCTCACCCGCAACGGCGCCGGCGCGCTGCCAGTTGCGGGACGCGTCAGCCGCGTTCCGTCTGGCCATCCGGAAGGCTATCTCGAAGGCTTCGCCAACATCTACCAGGAGGCGGCGCGGGCGATCCGCGCGGCACGCAAGAAGGGCGGCAGACCGGGCAAGGACGTGGTGTTCCCGACCATCCAGGACGGCGTCGAAGGTATGGCGTTCATCGAGGCCTGCGTGAAGTCATCGAAGAAGAACGGGGCGTGGACGAAACTTTAGGGAACGCCGGCGCCAAGTCTCTTCTCCCTTCGGGGAGAAGGTGGCCGCGAAGCGGCCGAATGAGGGCGCATGGTGCGAGGTGCGAAAGAAACCAGCGCGCGCCGTCAAATGGGGAGGGGCTGTCGATGAAAATCGGCATGTGCATGTTTTTGTGGACGACTTCCGTGTCTAAGAAACACGAGCCGTTGCTGCGCGACATCAAGGCGACCGGCTTCGACGGCGTCGAGATACCGATCTTCTCAGGCACGCCAGAGGACTACAAGAAGCTTGGCGATTTGCTCGACCGCATCGGGTTGGAGCGCACGGCTGTTACGGCGATGGGCGACCCGGCGATGAATCTGATTTCGCCGGATGCCGCGACCCGCAAGGCCGGCATCGGCTACATGAAATGGGCGATCGATTGCGCCCAGGCGCTCGGCGCGAGTACGCTGAGCGGGCCGCTGCATTCGACGCTCGGCGCCTTCTCCGGCAGCGGGCCGACCGCTGCCGAGAAGAAGCGCTCGATCGCCTCGCAGCGCGCCATTGGCGATCATGCCGGCAAGCGGAACGTTACCATCGGGTTGGAGGCGCTCAACCGTTTCGAGTGCTATCTGCTGAACACGATGGCCGATCTGTCCGAGCACGTCGATGCCATCGACCGGCCGCACATGAAGGCGATGTACGACACCTTCCACGCCAATATCGAGGAAGCCGACCCGATCGGCGCCTATACGAAGCACCGCAGGAATGTCGTGCACATCCACATTTCGGAGAACGATCGCGGCGTGCCGGGACGCGGGAACATTCCGTGGAAAGAGACTTTCGCGGCCATCCGCAAGAGCGGCTATGACGACTGGCTGACGATCGAGGCGTTTGGCAGGTCGCTGAAGGATCTGGCGGCGGCGACCAAGGTGTGGCGGGATTTTTCCGAGACGCCGGAGGCAGTTTATCGCGAGGGATACAGGCATATCAGGGATGGGTGGAAGCGGGCGGCTTAGCCGCTCACTTCCCTCATCCACGGGCGCAGCGGACGCGGAGACTCGAGGACCCATGCCGCGACTGTCGCGCGCCGCAGCGGTGCAGGTAGGAGATGCGAATGGACGCCTCTTTTTGCACCGCTGGATTCTAGCGCAGACGTCACCGAATGAATCCTCGAGTCTGCGCCGCGTCGCTTCGCTCCTTGCTCCGCCCATGGATGAGGAAGCGACTGTCCTTTTCGCAAATCGCCGCGGTATGCGATCTGCCTTAACTCGGCACTTTCGCTCCACCAGATTTTTTCGGATGTCTTACCCCACCTCGATCACAGCCTTGATCAACCCCGATTTCTCATGCGCCCAGCGGGCGAGATCGTCCGGCGTGCCGGCCAGCGTGGTGCGGTGGGTGACGAGTTTTGCCAGAGGCACGGCGCCGTTGCGTATCGAGGCGGCGACGTGGTCGAAATCGACTTTCAGCGCGTTGCGGCTGCCGATCAATGTCATTTCGCGCTTGTGGAATTCCGGATCGGAAAAGACGATGTCATCCTTGACGACGCTGACCAGCACGAGCGTGCCGCCATGCGCGACATGGGCGAAGGCCGACTGCACCGAGGCGGTGTTGCCGGTGGCGTCGAAGACGACGTCGAACCCTTCGCCGCCGGTTGCCTCGCGCACCAGTTCGGCTGCCGCTTTTTGTGAACCGTCGAGCGTGGCCAAGCCGAGTTCGCCTTTTGCAAAATCCAGCCGCTCCGTGCTCATGTCGAGCAGGCTGACATCGAGCCCGGCGATGCGGGCAAACAGCGCTGCGCCAAGGCCGATCGGCCCGGCGCCGATGACCAACGTGCGGGCGCCTGGTTCGGCGCGGGCACGCCGCACGGCATGCGCGCCGATGGCGAGGAATTCCACGGCCGCCGCATCGGCCAGCGATAAGCCGTTTGCCGGATAAAGATTCCGTGCCGGCACCAGGATCTGCTCGGCCATGGCGCCGTCGCGATGTACGCCAAGCACTTCGATCCTGACGCAGCAATTCGGCTTGCCGTGCCGGCAGGCGATGCATTTTCCGCAAGCGAGATAGGGATTGATGATGACGGGCTCGCCCACGGCAAGGTCGACATCTTCGCCGATCTCGACGACGGTGCCCGACACTTCATGGCCCATGATGCGGGGATAGGCAAGGAACGGGTGCTTGCCTTCGAAGATGTGGTAGTCGGTGCCGCAGATGCCGACATGGCTGACGGCGACCAGCGCCCAGCCGGCAGGCGGCGCTCCTGGCGCCGGCCGGTCTTCCAGGACAAGCTCGCCGGGCGAGCGGCAGACAACAGCTTTCATTCGGCAATTCCAGTGTTCAAAAAGGCGCCGGTCCGTTGTTGAGCGGACCGACACGGAAGGTCAGGGAGGATTACTTGCCGCGACGGCGCAGCCCGTCGAAATAGACGATGATGATGATCAACGCGCCGGTGATGATGCGCTGCCAGAACGAGTTGACGTTGAGCAGATTGGCACCGTTGTTGATGGTGGCCAGGATGAAGGCGCCGAGCAGCGGGCCATGCACCGAGCCGACGGCGCCGAATAGCGAAGTGCCGCCGATCACCGATGAGGCGATCGCCTGCAACTCCCAACCTTCGGCCTGGGTCGGGTTGCCGATGCCGATGCGCGCCGCCAGCAGCACGCCGACGAAGGCCGCGCATAGGCCCGACAGCGTGTAGGCCATGTAGATGGTGCGCTGGACATTGACGCCCGAGAGGCGCGAGGCCTCGGCATTGGATCCCACAGAGAAGAGATAGCGGCCCCAGCGGCTGTGGTGCAGGAAGATGTAGGCCGGGATGCCGACCAGGATCACCATCCAGAACAGATTGGGGATGCCGACAAAGGAACTGCGCGAGAACGCGGTGAAGCTGTCGCTGTTGATGTTGATCGAGTTGCCGTTGGTCATCAACAGGCCGATGCCGCGCAACGAGGTCAGCGTCGCCAGCGTGATGATGAAGGGCGGCAGGCCCATCTTGACGATGCCGAAGCCATGGAACAGGCCGATGGCAACGCCGACCAGCAGCGTCACCAGAATGGCGACCCAGATCGGGAAGCCGGCATTGATCATCATGGCGACAATGACGGTGGCGAAGCCGACCACGGCGCCGACCGAGAGGTCGATGCCGCCGGTGATGATGACGAAGGTCTGGCCGACCGCCATGATGGCGATCATCGAGCCCTGCCGCAAAAGATTGGCGATGTTGTTGGAGGAGGCGAAGCTCGGCGTCGCCACCGACAGCACGATCCAGAGCAGAACCAGCAACGCCAGAAGCGTCAGCCCAAACAGGACGTTGTAGTTCCGTTTCGGTTTTTCGATCGCGATGGTTTCGATGCTCATGGTTCCTCCCGTTTCTTGTTTTGTCAGCCGATCGCCTGTGTCAGCACGTCTTCGTGGCTGGCGGCGCGAAAGCCATGGCTGGCGACCAGTTTGCCGCGCCGGAACACGTGCAGCGTATCGGCGAGTTCATAAACCTCGGGCAGATAGGACGAGATCAGGATGATGCCGGCGCCCTTGGACAACAGTTCCCCGAACAGGCGGTAAATCTCGGCCTTGGTGCCGACATCGACGCCGACGGTCGGCTCATCGAAGATGAACAGCTTGGCGCCGTGCGCCAGCCATTTGCCGATGACGATCTTCTGCTGGTTGCCGCCGGACAGGCTGGAGGCCAGTGCGCCGCGTGTCGGCGTCTTGATGCGGAGGCCGGCGATCTGGCGATCGGCTTCAGCCCTTTCCTTCGTGTTCGAAATCAGCACGTTGTTGGAGATGCGCTTGTAGATCGGCAGGTTGAGGTTGAGGCCGACCGGCAGGTTCAGGCACAGGCCCTGGTCGCGGCGGCTTTCCGGCGCCAGCGCCATGCCGAGCTTGATCGCGTCGTGCTCGGAATTGATCAGCACCGGTTTGCCTTGCCAGCGGATCTGGCCGGCCGACTTCTTGTGGCGGCCATAAAGCGTGGTGACAAACTCGCTGCGGCCGGCGCCGATCAGGCCATAGAGCCCGACGATCTCGCCGGCGCGCACCGTCATCGAGACGTCTTCGAAACCCTTGCCCGACAGGTTTTTCGCTTCAACGATCACGGCACCGGGGGTGAAATGCTCCTTGTGGTAGACTTGCTCGATCGAGCGGTTGATCATCATCTTGACCAGCTCGGCGTCATTGGTCTCGGCAATGTTGCGGGTGCCGACCAGCGTGCCGTCGCGCAGCACCGAGACGCGATCGGCGAGTTCGAACACCTCTTCCATGCGATGGCTGATGTAGATGATGGTGACGCCTTCGCCCTTGAGCCTGCGGATCAGCGTGAACAGCTGGTCAGCTTCCTTGCGGGTGAGATAGGCGGTCGGCTCGTCGAAAATCAGGAACTTGGTGCCGCGCACGGTGGCGCGGGCGGCGGCGATCAGCTGCTGCTGGCCGATGGTGAGGTCACCCAGCATGACATGCGCGGGCAGATCGAAGCCGAGACCGTCGATGATCTTCTGCGCTTCCTTGACCATGGCGCGCTGCTGCAGGATGCCGAAGCGCGAATTCTCCTCGCCGAGGAACATGTTGGCGGCGACGGTGAGATGGCGGCAGAGCACGACCTCCTGATGCACGGCGTTGATGCCGAGCGCCATCGCCTCGTGCGGGGTTGCCAGCGCTGCCGGCTTGCCCTCCCAGATGACATCGCCGGAAGTGCGCGGCATGACGCCGGTCAGAAGCTTGATCAGGGTGGATTTGCCGGCGCCGTTCTCGCCGACGATGGCGTGGATCTCACCTGCCTTGAAGGCAAGGTGAACGGGCTTCAACGCATGCGTGCCGGGATAGCGCTTTTCCAGTCCGTGCAGTTCGAGGATCGTCCTGCCGGGCGCTAGCGTTGGGGCCGGGTGCAGTTCCTGCGCCGTGGGCGTCATGACAATCCTCCCAGGTTGGCCTTACGGTTGGCACGTCGCGATGCAGTCAGCCACATCGCCGAGGTGATTCCAAGCCGGTGGATATTCAAGCTGGTATCCGGTGTTTCCGGGGCGCGAGGCCCCGGAAACGATTTTTGCCTGACGGGCTCAGAGCTTCGGGTTGAGCAGGGCGTCGATCTTGGGGTCTTTCATGTTTGCCTTGGTCACCAGGTTGGCGCCGGTGTCGACATTGGCCTCGACCTTCTCGCCCTTCGAGGCGGCGAGCGCGGTCTTGATGCCGTCATAGCCCATCCGGTACGGATCCTGGACGACGAGCGCGGAAATGACGCCGTCATTGAGGAACTTGATCAGCTTCTCGTCACTGTCGAAGCCGACCAGCGCCAGCTTGCCGCCAAGGTTGTTCTCGGCGACAGCCTGACCGACGCCCTGCGCCATGATCAGGTTGGACGCGAAGATGCCCTTGAGGTTCGGGTTGGCGGTGATCAGGTCGGTGGCGATGTTGAGACCGGTCGTTGCCTGGCCGTCGGCATATTTGTCCGCGACGAGCTTGAGCCCCGGATATTTCGCGGCCAGCTGCTCGGTGAAGCCCTGCTTGCGCTGCTCCAGCGAACCGGCGCCCGGCGCGTTGGTGATCAGGGCGACGTCGCCCTCGATCTTGCCGCCATTGGCTTCGCCGATGGCTGCCGCAAGACCGTCAGCGGCGACGCGTCCGCCCTGCACATTGTCGGTGGTCAGGAACGAGGTGAACGCCTTGGAGTCGGCGCCGGAGTCGATGCCGATGACCTTGACCTTGCTGGCCGCTTCATCGATCGGCTTGCCGAGCGCCTTGAATTCGGTCGGCGCGATGACGATCGCGGCCGGGTTGCCGGCGACGGCATTCTCGAGGATCGAAACCTGGCCGTTGACGTCGGTTTCAGCCTGGGCGCCGAGTTCGGGTACGTTGACGCCGAGATCCTTGCCGGCCTTGCGGGCGCCGGCCAGGACGATCTGCCAGTAGAAGGACGTGGTGTCCTTGACGATGATCGGAATGGTCACGTCCGCCGCCGAAGCCGGCGCCGTGTGCAGCGTGCCTGCAAGCATCGAGGCGGCAGCAAGTGCCACCAGGGAACGGCGGTTGAGAATGCTGGTCACGAATTTCATTAGGAATCCTCCCTAGATCGCCCGGTGAAGGTTGCGGAAGCTCCATTTGGATAGGCGCGGCCCAAACAGAACTTTATCAATAAAAAACAGTTGCCGCTTTTGATAGTGCATCGGTCCGGCCGACGCAAGCGGTGTTTCATATCGGCCTGCGCATGGCTCGGCGGGGAAACCTCCCTGCCGATCCTCAGTGCCACGTCCAGACGCTCCCGATCCTCCTTGATCATCATGGAATATTAATTCCAACGTCGAGTCAATATGGAATATTCATTCCTTCTTGAGGGTCGTGATCGTGGCGTTTCGTCAGCCGAGCTCCTGCACGATGGTGTAGGGAGCGTAGCGGGCGAATTCCGCTTGCGGCACCTGGACGTTGAACAGGTCGAGGTTGCGCGTGAGGTTGGCGGGCTTGGCCGTTCCGGTCAGCACGCTGGCCACGACAGGCTCCTGCAGCGGAAACTGCAATGCAGCCGCCGCCAGCGGATATCCGCCCTCATCAGCGATTCTCTCCATCGCGCCGACACGCTCGAGTATGTCCTGCGTCGCCGGCAGATAATCGAAATGCGCGCCGTGCACCGGCCCGGTCGTCAGGATGCCGGAGTTGAAGACGCCGCCGATGATGAGCGAAGTCTGTCGCTCACGACACAGCGGCAGCAACTCGGCTTCAGCCGAGCGGTCGAGCAGCGAATAGCGGCTGGCCAGCAGGATGCAGTCGAGCGGTGCTTCGCGCAGCACGTCGAGGCAGATCTGCACCTCGTTGACGCCGAGCCCATAGGCGGAAATTACACCCGACGTTTTAAGCTCGTCCAGCGCCTTCAAGCCGCCGTCCATCAGCTGGCGAAAGTGCAGCTTCGTCTTCTCGACGCCATGTGTGTAGGTGCCGATGTCGTGCACAAACAGGATGTCTATCCGGTTCAGCCCGAGTCGGGCATAGGAGAACTCGACCGAGCGCATGATGCCGTCATAGGAGTAGTCGTAGTCCAGCGCGAAGGGCAGCGGGTCGACATAGGAATGATCGGGAACCTGGTCTTCCGGCACCGGGCGGAACAGCCGTCCGACCTTGGTCGACAGCACATAGGAATCCCGCGGCTTGTAGCGCAGGAAATCGCCGGTCCGCCGTTCCGACAGGCCGAAGCCATAGAAGGGCGCGGTGTCGAAATAGCGCAGGCCGGCATCCCAGGCTGTCTGCAGCGTCTCCATCGCCGCTTCGCGCGGACAGGCACGGTAGAGCCCGCCGATCGCCGCCCCGCCGAAGCTTATCTCGGTGACCTCGAGCGCAGTCGTGCCGATGCGGCGTTTGTCCATCCACAGCCTCCCCTTGTGAGCCGTCTTTGCAGCCCGTTTTTTTCGTCGGTGGTTACAGCGTCGCGCCGAGGTGCCACGGCACGAACTCGTTGTCGCCGTAGCCGAACGCCTCGCTCTTGGTCTTGCGGCCCGATGCCGTCTCGACGATGAGTTCGAAGAGTTCCCGGCCCATGCCGGCGATGGTCTTCTCACCCGAAGCGATGACACCGCAATTGACGTCCATGTCCTCTTCCATCTGGTGGTACATGGTCGAGTTGGTGGCGACCTTGATCGACGGCGTCGGCCGGCAGCCGAAGCAGGAGCCGCGGCCGGTGGTGAAGACGATGATGTTGGCGCCGCCCGCCACCTGACCGGTCGCCGAGACCGGGTCGTAACCGGGCGTGTCCATGAACACCAGGCCACTGCCGGTGACCTTTTCGGCATAACCGAAGACGCCGTTGAGCGGAGTCTGGCCGCCCTTGGCGACGGCGCCCAGCGACTTTTCCAGAATGGTGGTCAGGCCGCCGCGTTTGTTGCCGGGCGAGGGGTTGTTGTCGATCGAAGCGCCGTGCTTGGCGACGTGGTCTTCCCACCATTTGACGAAACCGTCGAGCTTCTTGGCGATCTCCGGCGTTGCCGCGCGATAGGCGAGCAGATGTTCGGCGCCATAGATCTCCGTCGTCTCCGACAGGATGCCGATGCCGCCGACGCCGGCCAGGATGTCGACCGCCGCTCCCAGCGCGGGATTGGCGGTGATGCCCGACATGCCGTCGGAACCGCCGCATTGCAGGCCGACGACGATCTCCGAGACCGGGATCGGCTCGCGCTGATACTGGCCGACTTCCTCGGCGATTTCGGCGAGCACGCCCATCGCCTTTGCGACCGATTTGCGCGAACCGCCGGCGTCCTGAATATTGAAATGGCGTTTTCCCGCCGCCGCACCCTTCTGGCCGTAAAGGGTGAGCTGGTTGACCTCGCAGCCGAGGCCGACCATCAGCGCGCCGCCGAAATTCGGGTGGCGGGTGTAGCCGGCGAGCGTGCGGTGCAGCACCATCATGCCGTCGCCGGTGCCGCTCATGCCGCAGCCCTGGCCATGGACGATCGGGACGAAGCCGTCGATCCCCGGATATTTCGGCAACAGCACGCGGTTGGCCTCGTCGGCAATGGCGTGGCAGACGGTGGCCGAGCAATTGACGCTGGCGATGATGCCGATGAAGTTGCGCGTGCCGGCACGGCCATCCGCGCGACGATAGCCCATGAATCTCCGGGCGCGGTCAGCTTCGGTGGCGTGCTCCGCTTCGCTCGGCGGCACCACCGGCAGGCGGCCGGATTCAAAAACCAGATTGTGCGAATGGACGTGGTCGCCGGGCGCGATGTCCTGGGTGGCGCGGCCGATGGCCTGGGCATACTTGACCACCGCCTCGCCGGCGGCGATAGGCTTGATCGCCACCTTGTGGCCGGGCTCGATCAAGGCCGTGGCGACGACGCCGCCGGGCAGAGGGGTGCCGATCTCGATGCGGCCATTGGCGACCGCGACATTGTCGGCGGGGGACAGAAGAATGCTGTTCGAGGCGTTCACGGGCAGTTTCCTGGGTCTGTTCCTGGGATGCGCGGATTGACACGCGTCTGTTTACATATAATGTCTTTTATCGTGAAAAAACATTTGTGCGTCAATTGTTTTTTCAGGAGGAGACCATGCGTCCGATGGACGCTTGGCTTGTGGGGAGCGGCGTCTGACACGCAGAGCGTTTTGCTTTGCCGGGTGAGCGCCAGGACGTATGTGATATCGCGCTTCAAGCCAGCCACAGCAAGCGCCGGCGCGCAACGGGGCAGGGATGTCGAAGAGCAACAACGTCTACAAGGACGCTTACAATAGGGGTCTGCGGCTGCTCGATGAGACGCAGAGCCTGCCGTCGGAGCCGGAGCTGGGCACTTTGCTTGGCGTCAGCCGTACCACCGTGCGCACCATTCTGGCGCGCATGGAAGAGACCGGGCTGATCGCGTGGAACAAACGCAGCAAGACAGTGCTCAGGACGCCGAAGCCGGATGATTTCTTCCCCGAGGAGGAGACAGACACACTGGCCCAGATCATCGAGCGGTCGTTTATGCGCAGGTTGCTGGCCGGCGGTGCAGAGGCCGGCATGCAGATCAACGAGCTCGAACTGGCGCGCGAGATCGGCGTCGGCACCACCAGCGTGCGCGAGTTCCTGATCCGCTTCTCCCGCTTCGGCCTGATCGAGAAGCGGCGCAACAGCCACTGGGTGCTGAAAGGATTTACCCGTGCCTTTGCGCTCGAACTCACTGAAATCCGCGAGATGTTCGAGATACGCTCGGCGGCGGCCTTTGCCGCCTTGCCTGGGGATAGTCCGGTCTGGGCGGATCTCGACCGGCTGGAAGACGAGCACCGGCTTCTGGCAAGCGAAATCGCCACCCGCTTCAACGAATTCTCGGAGCTCGACGAGCGCTTCCACCGGCTGATCCACCGGGCGTCGCACAATCGCTTCATCGTCGACTTCTACGACGTCATCGCCATGATCTTTCACTACCACTACCAGTGGAACAAGGCGCAGGAGCGCGAGCGCAACGAAGTCGCGGTGAGCGAGCATCTCGCCTATATCACATCGCTCAAATCGCGCGATCTCGGCAAGGTCGACGCCGCCTGCCGCAAGCATCTGAAGTCGGCGCGCCACACGCTGTTGACGTCGATTCCGGAAATCGGCGGCCGCCCGGCTTCCTGACTGCGACGTCCGAAGGGAGGTTATGCGCACAAGGTCCTATGCATGCCCTTATCCCAAAACCGCTGCGCACTTTTGGGCGACAAGCATCGAACGCGCCGCGTTGCCGCAGCTATGGTTTGGCGATTTTCCGCCGGCATGCCGCGTGCTAGATATCCAAGCGTTGCTGCGTGAAGAGGCAGGTCTTTGAACTTCCGGCGTAAGAGATGGAGCATGACGGCCGCCTTTGTCGCGGCCTGTGTGCTGCTGCTCCAGTCGACGCTCGGCGTGTTTGCTTTCGGCATTGCGCCGGACGCCTCGCAACTCGACGCTTTCGGCAACGTCATCTGTACACATGAGGGGGCGGTCCAGTTTCCCGGCGGGGATCCGCACCAGCCGCACATGCCGGCATGCTGCATGCTCGGCTGCAGCATGGCCTCCGTCGCCTATGCGCCGCCGGTAGGCGTCGGCGTGGCGCCGGTGAGCCTGTCTTTTGAAACAGTCGCGTTTCTCCCGCCGGCAGTCAGGCATCACGACGTCACGCGTGAGCGCTCTCCGGCCAATCCGCGCGCCCCGCCGCTTGCCGGCTGAAAAACCGCCGCTCGCTTGGCGTAACCCGCGCGGGCGATAATCATCCAATGATAAACACGTTCGCAGCCTAACAACGGTGCGACTTCATATTCATGGAGGCTACCCATGTCCCGTTTTCGTCATGCCGGCGCGTTGCGCTGCAGCACCCCTATCTTCACCACTATCGAGCAGCGTCTCGGCAGCGCCCTCTTTGCCTTTGCACTGTTGTTCGCCGGCGCCCATTCCGTCCTTGCGCATGAGTTCAAGGCCGGTGACATCGAGATCGAGCATCCCTGGTCCCGTGCCACGCCAGCCGGCGCCAAGGTCGCCGGCGGCTATTTCACCATCGTCAACAAGGGCAGCGCGCCGGACCGGCTGCTGTCGATTGCCTCCGACATTTCGGGCAAGGCCGAACTGCATGAAATGGGAGTCAAAGACGGCGTCATGACCATGCGCCCGGTCAGTGGCGGCCTGGACATTCCGGCGGGCGGCAAGATCACGCTGGGTCCCGGCGCCTACCACGTGATGTTCATGGATTTGAAGCAGCCCCCTAAAGAAGGCCAGATGTTTGCCGCTACGCTGACTTTCGAGAGGGCCGGAACCGTGACCGTCGAGTTTGCCGTGCAAGCCATAGGCAGCGCGCCACCCCTGGAAGACAACGACTGACCAATTATTGCCAATCAATTTTTTCGAGAGGGACCCATCATGAACAAGCATCTTTTGCAGGCCGCTGCATTCCTCGTCCTGGGGACAAGTGCCGCCTTTGCCCATATCACGCTCGAAACAAAGGAGGCTGCGGTCGGTTCGACCTACAAGGCCGTGCTGCGCGTGCCGCATGGCTGCGACGGCAAGGCGACGATTGCCGTGCGCGTGCAGATCCCGGAAGGGGTGATCGGGGTGAAGCCGATGCCCAAGCCCGGCTGGACGCTGCAGGTCAAGAAAGGCAAGTACGAGAAATCCTACCAGCTCTATGGCGAGGCGGTGACCTCGGGCGTCAAGGAAGTCGACTGGAGCGGCGGCAGCCTGCCGGATGAATTTTATGACGAGTTCGTCTTCCGCGGCACGTTGGCCGCCGATCTGCCGGCCGGGCAAGAACTCTATTTTCCGGTGGTGCAGGAATGCGATGGCGCCACCACGCGTTGGATAGAGATTCCGGCGGCTGGTCAGGATGAGGATGCGCTGGAAGATCCGGCGCCCGGCCTCAACCTGCTGCCGAAGAAATGATGCATTGGCGGCGCGCTGCTTCGAAGCGGCTCGCCACTGTTTTGGTGGATGGCATGAACGTGGCCTGTTTCCAGCGGATAGAATGGACAGCCGGCAGGTGCTTCAGCTTGCTGGCCGCGATCCTGCTGCTTGCCGTCCTTGCCACGCCAAACCAGGCCTTTGCCCATGCGGCGCTGATCAAGGCCGAGCCTGCCGACGGCGCGGTTCTGGAGCGAGCGCCGACGCAATTTTCGCTGACCTTCAGCGAGCCTGTGTCGCCGCTGGTGCTGACCTTGGTGCGGCCCGACGGTACGCCTGTCGCTTTGACCTCGTTTCGGTTGAGCGACCAAACGGTTGAGATCGACAATCCACAAAAGCTCGGGCCGGGCACCCATGTCTTGAGCTGGCGGGTGATTTCCGCCGATGGCCATCCGGTCGGCGGCTCGGTGCTGTTTTCCGTTGGCGCGCCAAGTGCGGCGCCGGCGGTGGGGGAAGCTGTCGATATAGATTTGCGGTCAGCGATCTGGACCGGCAAGGTTCTTCTCTACATCGGGCTTTTCCTCGGCATTGGCGGCGCCTTCGCGCTGACATGGCTGGCGCAAGGCCAGCGCTCAGGCCAGCGCTTCGTCATTGCCGCCATCCTGTGCGGGCTGGTCGCAGCACCCCTGTCGCTCGGGTTCCAGGGGCTGGACGCGCTGGGCGCGCCACTCGCCCGGCTGGCGCAACCGGTGGTCTGGCGGACGGCGCTTGGCACCAGCTTCGGCTGGACGGTGCTGATTTCGCTGGCGGCGCTCGGGCTTGGCCTGCTGTCGTTGGTCGGATCGCGTGCTGGCGCCAGGCCGTTGGCGCTCGCCGGGCTGGCCGGTGTGGGTGCAGCCCTTGCCGCCAGCGGCCATGCCAGTGCAGCCGAACCGCAATGGCTGACGCGGCCTATGGTGTTCCTGCATGGCGCCGGCATCGCTTTCTGGGCTGGAGCATTGCTGCCGCTCGGCTTGGCGTTGAGCAGCCAATCGGTGGAAGCCGGGGCGTTCCTGCGGCGGTTTTCGCGCGCGATCATGCCCGTGGTGGTAGTGCTTGCCGCCGCCGGTGTGGTGCTCGCCATCATCCAGGTGCAGACACCGGCGGCACTGGTCAACACCGCCTATGGCCGGCTGCTGCTGATCAAGCTGGCGCTGCTGGTGTTTCTGTTCACGCTGGCGGCGGTCAATCGATGGCGGCTCACCGCCTTGGCCGAGGCCGGAGCGACGGAAGTTCGGCGACGGCTTAGCCGCTCGATCTCAGTCGAAATGCTGATCGTGCTCCTGATCTTCGGCGTTGCCGCCGGCTGGCGCTTCACGCCGCCGCCACGGGCGCTGGCAATCGCCGCGGCACAACCGACGTCGACCCATATCCACACTATGAAGGCGATGGCCGACATCGACATCACGCCCGGCCATACCGGAGAGGTCGCCGCCTCCATCGTCATCATGGATGGCGATTTCGGCCCGCTCGACGCCAAGGAAGTGACGCTGGTGCTGTCCAAGCCCGATTCGGGCATCGAGCTGATCAAGCGTCCGGCGACCAAGCCAGGCGACGGCACCTGGCGGGTCGATAATATCGTCATTCCGATTCCAGGCCGCTGGACGGCGCGGCTCGATATTCTGGTTTCGGATTTCGAAGTGATAAAGATCGAAGCGCCGATCGATATCCGCGCCGAGTGATATTCAGCCCGCCCGCGAAGGACGCTCAGCCGAGTTCCTGGGCTAACCCGATGAGATGCCCTTCCGGCCCGCGGATGTAGCAGAGCCGATACACGTCCTCGTAACGGACGACTTCACCGACCAGCTGCGCGCCACGCTTGCGGAGCCTTTCAAGCGTGTCGTCGATGTCGTCCACGGTAAACATGACGCGCAGGTAGCCCAAGGCATTGACCGGGGCGTTGCGGTGATCGGCAACGACAGGCGGCGTGAGGAAGCGGGAGAGCTCGAGCCGGCTATGACCGTCCGGTGTGCGCATCATGGCAATCTCGACGTGCTGATCGCCGAGCCCGGTGACACGTCCGGCCCACTCGCCTTCGATCGTCGCCCGCCCTTCCAGTTCGAGGCCGAGCTCGCGAAAGAAAGCAACCGTCTCGTCGAGGTCCTCGACGACGATTCCGACATTGTCCATCCGTTTGACTGCCATATGTCAAACCTATCGCTATATGTTCGATCGGCAAGGCGTCGCCTGGTCACCAATGGACCCTTCCTGACTCGGTCTGACACAACGCCGACGCAACACAATTCGGCGAGGCGGTTGACGTGGCCCGAAAGGCCCGTCAATCATCTCGCCGAAAAATGGGCATCCCGAAAAACGCGGCCTCAACAAAATCCGGAAGCAGGGAAGAAACGATGGAAAAAGCCGAAATCGGCCTGATCGGCCTTGGCACAATGGGCTCCAACCTGGCGCTCAACATTGCCGAGCACGGGCACCGCATCGCCGTCTTCAACCGCACCAAGGCACGCACTGATGCCTTCCTCGAAGGCGCCGGTTCGCTCAGGGACATGGTGGTGCCCTGCTACAGCCTGGAAGAACTGGCAGCCGCGATCAAGCCGCCTCGCCCGGTCATCATCATGGTGCTGGCCGGCAAGCCGGTCGACGAGCAGATCGAAGCGCTGCGCGGCGTGCTGTCGGCCAACGACATCGTCATCGATGCCGGCAACGCCAATTTCCGCGATACGATGCGGCGCTTTTCGGAACTGTCGGGCTCGGGTCTCACCTTCATCGGCATGGGCGTATCCGGCGGCGAGGAAGGCGCGCGCCACGGGCCGTCGATCATGGTCGGCGGCACCGAAGACTCCTGGAAGCGCGTTGAACGCGTCCTGACCGCGATCTCGGCCAAGTTCAAGGATGAACCGTGCGCTGCCTGGCTTGGCACAGACGGCGCCGGGCATTTCGTCAAAACCATCCACAACGGCATCGAATATGCCGACATGCAGATGATCGCCGAGATCTACGGCATCCTGCGTGACGGTCTCGGGATGGGGCCGAAGGAGATCGGCAAGGTCTTCGAGGACTGGAACAAGGGCCGGCTCGATTCGTATCTGATCGAGATCACCGCCAAGGTGCTGGCCGCGGACGATGCAAAGACCGGCAAGCCGGTGGTCGACATCATCCTTGACCGTGCCGGCCAGAAGGGCACCGGCAAATGGTCTGTCATCGAGGCGCAGCAGCTCGGCATTCCGGCGACGGCGATCGAGGCGGCGGTGGCGGCCCGCGTGCTGTCCTCGATCAAGGATGAGCGGCAGGCGGCCGAAAAAGCCTATGGCAATATCGGCGTCACCAAGATCTCTGGCGACAAGGCGGCACTTCTGAAAGACCTGGAGCTGGCGCTGCTCGCCGGCAAGATCGCCGCCTATGCACAAGGTTTCGCGGTGATGAGCGCCGCCTCGAAGGAGTTCAACTGGAACTTGCCGATGCCGACCATCGCCAAGATCTGGCGTGCCGGCTGTATTATCCGCTCGCAGATGCTCGACACCATGGCGGAAGCCTTCGGCTCGGGCGGCGCGTCCACCAACCTTTTGATGGCGCCGGCTTTCACCACCATGATGCAGGAGGCGCATCCGTCGCTTAGGCGCACCGTTGCCAAGGCATCAGAAGCAGGCTCGCCGGTGCCTGCACTGGCGTCGGCACTTGCCTATTTCGACAGCTACCGCCAGGGCCGCGGCACCTCGAACCTGATCCAGGCGCAGCGCGATTTCTTCGGCGCGCATGGCTTCGAGCGCATCGGCGAGCAGGGGGCTTTCCATGGCCCATGGGGCAGCGGCGCTGCCGGCTAGGGTCAGGTGAGGCGGCCTCTCAGGTCGTGCCAGTCAGCCCTGATACGCGACGACGTCGCCTGGCTTGACCACAGTCTGCAAAGAGCCAGGTGCCGCGCCGCCTATCCAGCCCAGCACGGCGCGGGCAAGCTCGGTGCCGGCGAGGCGGAAGTCTTCGTTGACGATCAGCAACTCCCGGCGGAACAGATGCAGCAGTTCCGACGATTGCTTGGACACGACATCGACGTCGCGGCCGAGTTTCAGGCCGGCATCCTCGATGCCGGCGACAATGGCCAGCGTCGCTGCGGCGGCGCTGCTGACGAAACCGTCCGGCCTGACGTCGCGGCGCATCAACTGCGCGGTCCGCGTCCTGATCTGATCGATCGACTGGTCGATCGAAACGGCGTTGAACGGCACTTCGCTGGCGTCGACCTCGCTCAGTGCGTCGGCAAAGCCATTGACCGTGTGGTCGTAATAGGTGAGCCCGACCGGCGGCGCTACCAGCGCCAGCCGGCGCCGGCCGACGCCGGCCAGATGGCGCACCGCTTCGGCGGCGAAGGCGTAATTGTCGAAGTCGTGATAGGGGTGGACAAGCCCCATGTCGGTGCGGCCATGCGTGGCAAAGGGTATGCCGCGCTCCAGCATGTAGCGGGCGCGCGGATCGTTGGGCTGCGTGCGTGAGATGATGACGCCATCGGCCGAGCCGGACTCGACCAGATACTTTACCGGGTCCAGCGGATCCTGCGAGCGCGAGTAGGGCGTGACGATCAGGTGATAGGGTGTGTCGGCAATGACCTCCGAGACGCCGTAGATGATGTCCGAGACAAAGCTCATGATCTCGCGCTCGGTATTGAGCACGAGGCTGATAACATTGGTCTTGCCGGTCCGCAGGCGCACGCCGGCGCGGTTCGGCCGGTAGCCGATCTGCCTCGCGACGAGTTGAACCCGCCGCCTGGTCTCGGCGCCGATCTCGGGTGCATCCTTGAGCGCGCGCGAGACGGTGGTGACGCCGAGCCCGGTCATGAAGGCAAGCGTCTTCAGCGTCGGCCGCTCATGCGCCGACGCCTCGTCGTCCTTGTCCGTCTGGTCCCTGTCCATTCGTCCCGCCCCGTCAGGCGCATAGCAGCCGCCGGACCAGCCGACAATCGCTTCGATGACGATGTGGCACGGTTCTTCGCAGTCAGGCCTCAATATACTGAAACGTTACAGATTTCCAACATCGCAGCGCGTGGGCCTCTCAAGCCATGGTTTTGGCAGGGTTTTGGCGGCCAGAAACGTAGCGCGACAATCAGGTTCGAGACGGTTTTCTTGCGCTGCAGCATGATTTTGCAGCGCAGCACCCGGTTTTGCGCGCAGTTTGCCGGTTCGCACGCAACGAATTTGTTCGCGCCTCGAAAAAACATTCGAGCGCGTTTATCTCAGGGGTTGCACGCACCGCATAATTGCCGTATCGAAAATCTGTAACGTTTCAGATTCTGGGAGGAACCGAAATGCGCTATAGACTTTTGACCGCTGCCCTTGCCGCGACGGCCGCGCTTCAGCTTGCCGGCCCGGCGGCCGCCACCGACCTGGAAGTGACCCATTGGTGGACATCGGGCGGCGAGGCGGCGGCGGTTGCGGAATTCGCGAAGGCTTTTGACGCGACCGGCAATCACTGGGTCGACGGCGCCATTGCCGGATCCGGCGGCACGGCACGGCCGATCATGATCAGCCGCATCACCGGCGGCGATCCGATGGGCGCCACCCAGTTCAATCACGGCCGGCAGGCCGAAGAACTGGTGCAGGCCGGCTTGATGCGCGACCTCACCGATGTGGCCACCAAGGGCAAGTGGACGGAAATCGTGCGGCCGAAGAGCCTGCTCGACAGCTGCACCATCGACGGCAAGATCTATTGCGTGCCGGTCAACATCCACTCCTGGCAGTGGTTGTGGCTGTCGAACGAAGCGTTCGAGAAGGCCGGCGTGCCGCTGCCGAAGGACTGGAATGAATTCGTGGCGGCAGCGCCCGCCCTGGAAAAGGCGGGCATCATCCCGCTCGCTGTCGGCGGACAGGCTTGGCAATCTTCCGGCGCCTTCGACGTGCTGCTGGCGGCGGTCGGCGGCACCGATGCATTCCTCAAGGTCTACAAGGACAAGGACGCCAAGTTCGCCGCTGGGCCCGAGATCGCCAAGGTCTTCAAGGCCGCCGACGATGCCCGCAAGATGGCGAAGAACACCAATGTGCAGGACTGGAACCAGGCGACCAATCTGGTCATCACCGGCAAGGCCGGCGGCCAGATCATGGGTGACTGGGCGCAAGGCGAGTTCCAGGTTGCCGGCAAGGTCGCCGGCAAGGACTATGCCTGCCTGCCGGGCCTCGGTCTGAACGAAGTTATCGCCACCGGCGGCGACGCCTTCTATTTCCCGCTGCTCAAGGATGCCGACAAGTCCAAGGCGCAGGAGGTGTTGGCAGAGACGCTGCTCGACCCTAAGACTCAGGTCGCCTTCAATCTCAAGAAGGGCTCGCTGCCGGTGCGCGGTGACGTCGATCTCAATGCGGCGAACGACTGCATGAAGAAGGGTCTGGCCATCCTCGCCAAGGGCGCCGTCATTCCGTGGACTGACCAACTGCTTTCGCAGGACACCCAGAAGCAGAAGGAAGATCTCTTCGCCGAATTCTTCGCCAAGCCGGACCTGACCATCGAAGACGCGCAGAAGCGCTTCGCCGACCTCATCGCTTCGGCAGACTGACGTTGGAGGCAATACACTTCGCTCCCGGCCTTGCGAAAGCAGGGCCGGGATCGCACCGCCCTTACCCAGCCGGCTGACGAGATGAGCAAGAGCGAACGCCCCAACCCGCTGTTCCGGAACCTCAATGCGAAGGTCGCTTCGATCCCGATGATCCTCACCGCGTCGGTGGTTTTCGTCGGCGGCACCGTCTGGACGGTGTTCTATTCCTTTACCAATTCGAAGCTGCTGCCACGGCTAAATTTCGCCGGGCTCGACCAGTATTACCGGCTGTGGGCGACGCCGCGCTGGCTGATCTCGATCGAGAACCTTTTGATCTACGGCGCGATCTCGCTGGTGTTCTCACTGGTCATCGGCTTCCTGCTTGCAGCGCTTCTCGACCAGAAGATCCGTTTCGAGGACACGTTCCGCACCATCTTCCTCTATCCGTTCGCGCTTTCCTTCATCGTCACCGGCCTGGTCTGGCAGTGGCTGCTCAATCCGGATTTCGGCATCCAGCATGTGGTGCGGGACCTCGGCTGGACGAGCTTCAACTTCGACCCGCTCTACAATTCCAGCATCGTCATCTACGGCATTTCGATTGCGGCGCTGTGGCAAGGCACCGGGCTCATCATGTGCTTGATGCTGGCCGGCCTGCGCGGCATCGACGAGGACATCTGGAAGGCGGCGCGGGTAGACGGGATCCCGATGTGGAAGACCTATCTGTTCATCGTCATCCCGATGATGCGGCCGGTTTTCATCACCACGCTGGTCATCATCGCGTCGGGCATAGTCAAGGTCTACGACCTCGTTGTCGCCCAGACCAGCGGCGGCCCCGGAATCGCCTCCGAAGTGCCGGCCAAATATGTCTATGACTACATGTTCTTCGCACAGAATCTTGGCCAGGGCTTTGCCGCCTCGACCATGATGCTGCTCTCGGTGGTGATCGTCGTCGTGCCGTGGGCCTACCTTGAATTCGGAGGCAGGAAGCGTGGCTGACCCGGCCGTCCCTTTGCCCGCCAGCGCGGGTGCCGCCGAGCGCGAAGCCTCGGGGCCGCGCGGGCCGAAGCCGCGGCATGTCTTCTCGCGCCGCAACATCTTCCTCTATGGCACGCTGATCGTGGTGGCAGTCTACTATCTGCTGCCGCTCTATGTGATGGTGGTCACCTCGCTTAAGGGCATGCCCGAGATACGGATGGGCAATATCTTCTCGCCGCCGCTCGAAATCACGTTCGAACCGTGGGTGAAGGCGTGGGCGACGGCCTGCACCGGCCTCAATTGCGACGGGCTTTCGCGCGGCTTCTGGAATTCGGTGCGCATCACTGTGCCGTCAGTGCTGCTGTCGATCGCGATCGCCTCGGTGAACGGCTATGCGCTGGCCAACTGGCGCTTCAAGGGCGCCGACACATTCTTCGTCATCCTGATCGTCGGCGCCTTCATCCCTTATCAGGTGATGATCTATCCGATCGTCATCATCCTGCGCGAGATCGGCCTCTACGGCAGCCTCAGCGGCCTGGTGATCGTCCATTCCATCTTCGGCATGCCGATCCTCACGCTTTTGTTCCGCAACTATTTTGCCTCGATGCCGGAAGAGCTGTTCAGGGCGGCACGGGTCGACGGCGCCGGCTTCTGGGGCATCTTCCTGCGGATCATGGCGCCGATGTCGCTGCCGATCTTCGTCGTCGCCATCATCCTGCAGGTGACCGGCATCTGGAACGACTTCCTGTTCGGCGTCGTCTACACCCGCCCCGACACCTATCCGATGACGGTGCAGCTCAACAACATCGTCAATTCGGTGCAAGGCGTGAAGGAGTACAACGTCAACATGGCCGCCACCATCCTGACCGGCCTTGTGCCACTCATCGTCTACTTCATTTCCGGCAAGCTTTTCGTGCGCGGCATCGCCGCCGGTGCGGTGAAAGGGTGATGGCGATGACGGCAGCCAACGGCACCAGCGTTTCGATCCAGGACCTGTCCCTGAATTTCGGCTCTGTATCGGTGCTGCAGACCCTCAATCTCGAGGTCGCAGAGGGCGAGTTCATCGTGCTGCTCGGTCCCTCGGGCTGCGGCAAGTCGACCTTGCTCAACTGCATCGCTGGGCTGCTCGATATTTCCGAAGGCCGCATCTTCATCAAGGGCAAGAACGTCACCTGGGAAGAGCCCAAGGATCGCGGCATCGGCATGGTGTTCCAGTCCTATGCGCTCTATCCGCAAATGACGGTGGAGAAGAACCTGTCGTTCGGCCTGCGCGTTGCCGGCGTGCCCAGGGACGAGATCGCCAAGCGCATCGCCCGCGCCGCCGAGATCCTGCAGATCGAGCCGCTTTTGCAGCGCAAGCCCGCGGCCTTGTCCGGCGGCCAACGCCAGCGCGTGGCGATCGGGCGGGCGCTGGTGCGCGACGTCGACGTCTTCCTGTTCGACGAGCCACTATCCAATCTCGACGCCAAGCTGCGCTCGGAACTGCGCGTCGAAATCAAGCTTCTGCATCGCAAGCTGCAGAACACCATGATCTACGTCACCCACGACCAGATCGAGGCGATGACGCTGGCCGACCGTATCGCGGTCATGCGCGGCGGCGTCATCCAGCAGCTCGACGCGCCGCAGACGATCTACAACCGGCCGGTCAACCGTTTTGTCGCGGGCTTCCTCGGCTCGCCGGCGATGAATTTCCTCGAAGGGGAGCTGGAAGCCGGTGCTGCTCCGGCGTTCAGGACCGACGGTGTTTCGGTGCCGCTCGACCGCTATACCTTTGACGGCACGGAGCGCCCGGCCGGCGCTTGCGTGCTGGGCATCCGGCCTGAACACATCGCTTTCGGTGACGCTGCAAAGTCGATGCCGTTTTCCGCCGGCGGTTCGGTCGAGATCGTTGAGCCGATGGGTTCCGACACGCTGGTGTGGACCAAGCTTGCCGGCCGCAACTTCTCCTTCCGCGTCGAAGCGGAACGGACGCTGCGCAGCGGCGATCCGATCCAGTTCGGTTTCGATCCGGCGCGCGCCTCGCTGTTCGACGCTGCGACCGGCAATCGCCTGTGACCCTCTAGAATCATCCGCAAACCATCCTCCCAAGAACGATCCCCCTAAAACGATCTCGCGAAAACGATCCCCCGAAAACATCCCCAAGCCTTAACCACCCAAGAAACGGACAGAGACGATGAACTGGTCATTCCAACTCTACAGCGCCCGCAATTTCCAGCCGTGGGACGGCATCCTGAAAATGCTCGGCAAGCTCGGCTACAAGGAAGTCGAAGGTTTCGGCGGCGTCTATGACGACCCCACGGCGTTCCGCGCCGAACTCGACAAGAACGGGCTTTCGATGCCGACCGGACATTTCTCGATCGATGCGCTGGAGAATGATTTCGACGGCGTACGCAAAACAGCCGACGCACTCGGCATCACGCTCGTCATCTGTCCCTATCTGCTGGCCGAGCAGCGGCCGGCCGACGCTGCCGGCTGGCGCGGCTTTGGCGAGCGTCTGGCCAAGGTCGGCGAGATCGCAAAAAAAGCCGGCTACGGCTTTGCCTGGCACAACCATGATTTCGAGTTCAAGACACTCGCCGACGGCTCGGTGCCGCAGGATCACATCCTGTCGGCTGCGCCCGACATCGGCTGGGAGATGGACGTCGCCTGGGTAGTCCGCGGCGGCGTTGATCCGCTGCCGTGGATCGAAAAGCACGGCAAGCGCATCAGCGCCGTCCATGTCAAGGACATGGCCAAGTCAGGCGAAGGCCTTGACGAGGACGGCTGGGCGGATGTCGGCCACGGCACCATCGACTGGGCCGGCCTGATCAAGACACTTCGGGCGAAGAGCGCGGCCAAATATTACGTCATGGAACAGGACAACCCCAACGACATCGAGCGCTTCGCCAGCCGCTCGCTCGCATCCGTCAAGGCTTACTAGGAACAATCATCATGGCAAAGAAACTGGGTATCGGCGTCATCGGCTGCGGCAACATCTCGAAAGCGTATTTCTCGCTGGCGCCTCTGTTTCGCGGCATCGAGATGCGCGCCTGCGCCGACATCAACATGGACGCGGCAAAGGCACGGGCGAAGGAGTTCAAGCTGCGCGCCGAGACCGTCGAAGAACTGCTCAAGGATGACGAGATCGACATCATCGTCAACCTCACCATCCCGGCGGTGCACTACGGGGTGTCGAAGCAGATCCTCGATGCCGGCAAGCACGTCTATTCGGAAAAGCCGTTCGTGCTGTCGGTCAAGGAAGGGCTCGACCTCAAGAGCCGGGCCGAGAAGAAAGGGCTGCGCATCGGTTCGGCTCCGGACACTTTCCTCGGCGGCGCGCACCAGCTGGTGCGCAACCTCATCGACACCGGCGCGCTCGGCAAGATCACCAGCGGCACCTGTCATGTGATGGGCCACGGCATGGAGCACTGGCACCCCAATCCCGATTTCTTCTTCCAGCCGGGCGCCGGGCCGGTGCTCGACATCGGGCCCTACTACATCACCAACCTGATCCAGCTGATCGGGCCGGTGAAGCAGGTGGCGGCCTTCGCGACAACGCCTGCCAAGGAGCGCACGATCTCGTCGAAACCGCGCGCGGGCGAGAAAATCCCGGTCAACACGCCGACAACGATCCACGGCCTGCTGGAGTTCGAGAACGGCGCCGTGATCACGCTCAACACCAGCTGGGACGTCTGGGCGCATGGTCACGCGCCGATGGAACTCTATGGTGAGACGGGCACGGTGTTCGTGCCGGATCCGAATTTCTTCGGTGGCGACGTGCGCATAACCAAGGCGGCAAAACCGGTGAAGAAACTGCCGAAATGGCAGCATCCGTTCGGCGTGCCCAACGAAATGCACGGCCAGGGCATGATGGCCAACTACCGCACCGCAGGCCTTGCCGACATGGCGCTGGCGATCGCCGAGGGCCGGCCGCATCGTTGCTCGATGGAGCTCGCGCTGCATGCCGTCGACGTCATGACCGGCCTGTTGCGGTCGGGCGAGACCGGCAAGTTCGTCGCCATGCAGACCAGCTGCGAGCGGCCGGCTGCACTCGGCGTCAAGGACGCAAAAGAACTGTTGGCGAAGCAGAAATGAGGTAGAAGGGTGTCGGCGCGCTCGCGCCGACACCCATACAATCCAGGATCTGTACCCATGCGCTGGCAGCCGGCTGAACACCGCTATGAGAAAATGCTCTACAACAGATGTGGGCGATCCGGCCTGAAACTGCCGGCGATCTCGCTCGGCCTGTGGCACAATTTCGGCAACGACACGCCGCACAAGACCAAGCAGGCGATCGCGCGCAAGGCCTTCGATCTCGGCATCACCCATTTCGATCTCGCCAACAATTACGGTCCGCCGCCGGGCTCGGCCGAGATCGCCTTCGGCGAGATATTGCGCACCGACTTCGCCGGCTATCGGGACGAGCTGATCATCTCGACCAAGGCGGGCTATGAGATGTGGGCAGGGCCTTATGGCGAATGGGGCAGCCGCAAATATGTGCTGGCGAGCCTCGACCAGAGCCTGAAGCGGATGGGGCTCGACTATGTCGACATCTTCTATTCGCACCGCTTCGATCCGGATACGCCGCTTGAGGAAACGATGGGCGCTCTCGACCATGCGGTGCGTTCCGGCAAGGCGCTCTATGCCGGCATTTCGTCCTACAATTCGCAGCGCACGCGCGAGGCGGCCGACATATTGAAGCAGCTCGGCACGCCTTGCATCATCCATCAGCCGAGCTATTCGATGCTCAACCGCTGGGTCGAAGAGGACGGACTGCTCGATACGCTGGAAGGGCTCGGTGTCGGATCGATCGTGTTCTCGCCGCTGGCGCAAGGCATGCTGACCGACAAATATCTCGGCGGCATCCCCGAGGGCAGCCGCGCCAGCCAAGGCAAGTCGTTGCGGCCCGCCTTCATCAACGACAAGACAATCGCCAACATCCAGGCGCTGAACGCGATCGCCGGCAAGCGTGGCCAGACGCTGGCGCAGATGGCGCTGGCCTGGGTGCTGCGCAAGGGCCGGGTCACCTCGGCGCTGATCGGCGCCAGCCGGCCCGAACAGGTCGAGGACTGCGTCGGCGCGCTCAAGGTGCTCGAGTTCAGCGATGCCGAGCTCGCCGAAATCGACACTTACGCACGCGAGTCCGACATCAATCTGTGGGCGGCGTCGGCCGAGCGCAAAGGCCCGCCGCGGAAGTAAGCGGAACAGCCGGCACCGGACATGAATCAAAACGGCGGGAAAGATCCCGCCGTTTTGCGTTTATCAAGCTTCGGGCCCGTTCAGGGCTTCTTGGCCGTGCCGAGACCGGCCTTGGGCGCCGCCGCGGCTGCCGGAGCCGGGGTCTTCATCTTGGCTTCGATCCAACCCGTATAGTTGGCCAATCGCGTGTAGATGCCATAGGCATTCTTGTGGCCGCAAGCGGCGGTGCCGTCGGACGGACCTTCGCCCCAGGAGACGACGCCGACCTGGACCGGACCGTTGGCGCCGGTCATGAACAGCGGACCGCCGCTGTCGCCGTTGCAGGCGTCGCGTTCGCCGCTGTCGGTGCCGGCGCAGATCATGTTCTTGGTCAGCGGATCCGACATATCGGCGGCGATCGCATTGGCGGCGGCATCGATGCCCTTTTCCGAATAACGCATCCGATGCGAGAGATCGCCAAGTGCCGCCTTCAGGTCATGCGCATAGATCGACTTGATGCCGCTGTTGCAGGCAGCGCTCGGCTCGAGATCGAGATCGGCCACCATCAGCGCGGTCGGGAAGGTGCCGTCCTGCATCTTGCCCCAGCCGATGACCGTGGTCTTGCCGCTGTCTGGCGTCGGCTCATTGGTGATCTTGATGACCGGCGCATCGGCGGGCTCCGCCAGCCGGAGCAGGCCGAGATCATTGTCCAGCGTCTGTTCGCTGTAGCCCTCGTTGACGATGACCTCGACCACCTTGTAGCGCTTGCCTTCGGTAAGATCGGTGGCGCCGGTCAGCACGGTCACCGTGTCGGGCGAAATCGGCCGGCCCTTGTCGTTGAGGCAGTGCGCCGCCGTCAGCACCCATTGCGGAGCAATCAGGCTGCCGCCGCAGAATTGCGCGTTCGGCTGCGAGGCCGGGCTGGGGTCCAGCCGGGCGCTGGTCAGCAGCGCCACCTGGAACGGATAGGCCCCTTTGTCGGCTTCCTTGCCGCCATAGACGCGGTCGGCCCCGTCGGGATTCTCGGCCTTGGCCTTGTCCCGGGATTCGGCAACGCGCTGCATCGGCGAGACCGCCGCTTCCGGCCTGGCGGCGTCGTCGGCTGCATAGAGCGCGTTGACGGCGGGGAAAGCGGCCGCGATGCCCAGCAGCGATGCAGCGGCAAGCGGCCTGAACCGATGGATAATGTTCACCTTGAAACCCTCCTGAGATGAAAAATGCCGAGCCATGCCGCCATGACGCATAACCAACAGAAGCGGTACCGGTACCTCGATCGCCTTCTGCCAGAACGAACGACATCCGCGCGGTCATAAAACCGAAATACCACTTTTGCTAATCGTGCCCCATCGGGCAGAGCCCACCCAAACCCTATAGCCCCCCACGGGCTACGTGGAAGCGATTTGTCATTGCCAATGTTGGATTATTTTAGGCAGTATATCGACGCGGGTGCGTTTGGCGGAGGGCTTTAACGAGGCCGCCCGGACCGATGATCCGATACGGGCGGGTAACCAAACTAATTTTTTAACTCCACCACGATCTCGACAATATTTCTGTATTTTGCTCCACTCCTTGCTGACTTTTGGGAGAGTCTCACCATGACGAAACTGACAAGCACTATCATTGCGTCCGCACTGCTATCCACCGCACTGTGGACGATGCCTGCCTTCGCCGCCGATCCCGGCTCAGCGAATGCCGGCAATGGCGAAAGCATGCGCGATCTCGGAACGGGCGACTACCAGCCCGGCCGTGCAAAGCCGATCGCGCCGCCGAAACTGACCGAAGATGAAGCCAGCCGGGCAGCGCCGCTGACCGACGAGGGCACGGCGGTCAAATCCTATGGCATCGTCGGACGTTCCGCCGATGGCAAGGACATCAAGATCGATGCAGGCGAGACGCTGAAGGACCTTGTCATCAAGGAATTGAACGCGCCCGCCAACACACCGAACGCCGACAAGACCGGATTGACGGGCGGCGACGAAGCCGGCCGCCAGGTGTTCGGGGCCGACGATCGCGAGCAGATCAAGAACACCAAGACCTACCCGTTCACCGCGATCGGGTATATCGAAGGCAAAGCCAAGAGCGGTTACGGCAGCTGCTCGGGAACCCTGATCGGTCCGCGCACGGTGCTCACCGCCGCGCATTGCCTCTACAGCAATGAAGACAAGGCTTGGCTCGACGACGTCATCTTCGTGCCGTCGCTCAACGGCAACACCGCCGACGATGCACCGTTTGGCGCTTTCAGCTACGAGAGCGTCTATATCCTGCAGGGCTTCATCGACAATTATCAGGGTTACTACGGCTCGGTCATTCCGTGGGACCTCGGCATCATTACGCTGAAGCAGGATGTCGGCACCAATCTCGGCTGGCTGGGTTATGCCAACTATGAGAACCTCGGCGATTTCACCGCAAACATCGTTGGCTATCCCGGCGACAAGCCGATGGGAACGATGTGGAAGGCGACCTGCGAAGTGAAAGCCGAAAACGTCGGCGCGGAGTATTTCCAGTACGACTGCGACACCTATCCGGGGTCGAGCGGCAGCTCGGTCTACGCCTACGACAATGGCGCCAAGCAGCGCGTCGTCACCGGCGTGAACGTGGCCGAAAGCCCCAACGCCAACACTGCGGTGCGCCTGAACGCTGCCAACGTGGCGTGGATCAACAGCCTGTACAAATAAGGCCCGATCTTTCGCCGGCAAACAGCGGCGATAACCAGCACTACCAAACCGGCGGCGGGACGTTCCTGCCGCCGGTTTTTTTGTATCGAAACACCTCTCTTGCACTGTGTTACAGCGGTGCTTACGCTAGGCGATCCAAGGGGTTGGGTAAGATGGCGCGGGCAAGAATGATCTTCGGAGTCAAAGCGATGGCGGCTGCATCCATGCTGGCCGCACTGACATGCTTTTCCGCTATGGCCGATCAAGGCGGTGCCACACCCGATGGCGCCTGGGCCGAGCGGGTGCAAATCCTCTATAAAAGCGAAACACGTTCGGTGCTGCGCAAGAATGTACGGGTCTGGGATTCCCACCCGGAATTGGGTCTTGATTTCACCTGGGAGCCGGCAGCCGGCGTGTCGCCGGACCGCACCGTCGCAGCCGACGGCACCGTCAACGGCAAGGGCAGGCTGGTCTGGCGCGTACGCGGCTCGGCGAGCTATGACCCCAAGACGATCTATTCCAGCTATTTCGGCGAGATCAGGAATGGCCGCCCCGAAGGACAAGGCCGGCTGGAGCTGCGTTCAGGCGAGGTTCTCGACGGCCGTTGGGTCGCCGGCCAGCTCGACGGCCATGCGATCCATGTCGATGCCGACGGCAATCGCTATGAAGGGCAATTCAGGGCCGGTGTGCCGAATGGCGAGGGCAGGCTGGAGACGAAGACAGGCGAGATATTCGTCGGCTCTTTTGCCGATGGGCTGAAGGACGGCAAGGGCCGCACCCGGCTGCCCGGCGGCACCGTCTACTGGTCGCAATGGGCGATGGGCAAGGAGATCGGCGGTGCGCGCCCCGACGTGCTGGCCGATGCCAGAGTGGGCGGGTTGCTCAAGGCGCAGACCGGCGGCGGTTCCGCCGACAAGGTCGAGATCGGCATTGCCGTCGACCAGCGCATGACGCAGCAGG
Source organism: Mesorhizobium sp. M0037 (assembly GCF_040323635.1). Lineage (NCBI taxonomy): Bacteria > Pseudomonadati > Pseudomonadota > Alphaproteobacteria > Hyphomicrobiales > Phyllobacteriaceae > Mesorhizobium > Mesorhizobium sp. M0037. Next base: position 48,149 of record NZ_JAMYVB010000019.1, read on the forward strand.
CCGACATGCAGTACCAGCATCTCGTGCGCGACGAAGACATCGCGATCTATCCGGTGTCGGACCAGTACAATGATGCCTGGAACGGCACCGCAGAGATTCGTACCGGCAATGTCTATGAAGGCATGGACTGGGAGACGGCGCCGGCCTTCGCCGAAGTCGACCTCAAGACCACCGACCAGTCGAGGGTCAAGATCGACAGCCTGGAAATGAAGGTGGCCGCGAGCGAGGCCTACCGCAAGCCGATGCTGTCGATCAGCGAGCATTATGGCTGCGTCGGCTTCCGCCCCGACTTCTCGATCGTCAACAATGGCTGGGGCGAAGTGAAAGACATGAAGATGTCGATCCAGTTCACCAGGACCGACGAGGAGGACAACGCGACCGGCGAGCCGAGCCGCACGTTCACGAAGGACATCGGCACTTTCGGCGACGGCGTCGACGTCTCGATCAAGAACGTGCTGATTGAAGCCGGCGTCGACACAACCACGCTCGAGACCGAGCGCTTCACTTGCCCGTCAAGGGACAGCCTGGATGTCTGCCGCGCCCAGGTGGCCAACAAGGTCAAATTCGGCGACGTTGCCGATTACATCAGCGGCAGCGTCGAGAAAATGAGCGTGACCGGGATTGGCAAGCTCGATTATTCCTGGGCGGACGATCAGGGCGCTGTCTACCAGCAGAGCGAGCCGTTTCGCGTCATCGTCTCGCTGGTCAGCATCGAGGTCCCAGAATCGCTCGCCGAATGCGGCGATGGCGGCGGCGCGTCGCCCGAAGCGCTGCGCTACCAGAACATCGAATTTCCGATCGGCAAGACCGATTACAGCATCCCCATGCCGGTGCGCGGCAACAAGAATCTCAGCGCCTACACGGCACGGCTGAAAATGTGGTCGTCAATGTCGTCGATCCATCGCTTCAGCATCGCCGCCCATTTCGCCGATGGCAGCACACGCGAGAGCAAGCCGGCCACGTTCTTCTATTTCAGGCCGAAGCAGTCGCTGTTCGAAACCAGCACCAAGCCGGCGGTCTGCTATCTGCCGGAAGATCTGCAAGGCTGTTGAGGTCCTGTCACGTCCTTTCGGGAATCGCGTCATTTCGAGCCCATCTCGAAAAAATTGGGCAGCGGGATCAGCCGGGCAAAGATCGTGCCCTGGCTGAACACCCTGAGTTCCAGCATCGACCCGGACGATCGTTCGGCTTTCTGGTCGAACAGGAAATTGCCGAGCGAATAGATCTCCGCAACATCGCCACCGCCGAGCGGCAGGATCGCCTCGCTCGATACATGTGGATGACCGCCGACGATTGCCGTGACACCGCGCAGCCGCATCTGGTCGGCAAGCATCTCCTCGTGCGGCGACGGCTCCGTCTTGTACTCGCGGCCCCAATGGACGAAGGCAATCACCGGCCGCTCGGCATTGTCGTGCAGCAGCCGGTCGAGCAAAGCAGGCGTCAGAAGGTCGGTGTTCCTGGAGCCGTTGGTATCGATGTCGGTCAGCCCGACCAAGTCGAGATCGGCAAGCGCCAGCGTCTCGCCCTGGCCGAAATGGGCGATGCCGGCCGCATCGAGTGCGGCCAGCGTCTCGGCATAGCCTGACGGGCCGAGGTCGTAGGCGTGATTGTTGGCGAGGCTGACAGCGGCGACATGCAATTTCTTGAGCATGTCGATGGCGAGGTCTGCGGGCATGGCCAGCGTCATGTCGTCGATCGCCTCAGGGACGTTGGGCAGGATCACGCCTTCGAGATTGACGATCAGCGGCCGCGAGCGGGTCAGGGCCAGCACGCTTTCGACGATCTTCTCGGCAACACCGTCGCGGACCAGGATCTTCTTCATGGCGCGGCCGAAATTCACGTCGCCCGCGAAATAGTAGAGCTTGTCGTCGGGACGGGCAGGATTGTTGATGCCGGGGCCGAAGGCGCCGAACAGCGCCACGACATAGCTGGTGGTGCGCTCGACATAGTCGCTTGAATGCGCCTGCGAGTTCTCGTTGGCGACGACCAGCGGCGCAGCACCGAACAGTTCGCGCTGCAGCCTGGTCTGGATATAGAGCGCACCGACCGAATCGGCGTGATCCGGCTGGCGCAGCGCCGTGATGCCGTCGAGCGAACCGGCGGCGAGCATGTTCAGCGTCTGCTGGTCGAAACGCCTGGCTTCGTGCTGCGGCAGATAATGTGAGAAATCGGTGGATTCGACGATCAGCGTGTCCTTGTCGACGATCGCTTTCAGCGCCTGCGCCAGCCGGTCCCAGTCGCCGCGCTTCGCCTTGACCGACATCGCCACCGGCACGATGGTTGCCTCGGGAAAATAATGGTGCAGGAAGGGCAGCATGGCTTGAACGCCGTGCTCCTTGGCGAAGAGGCAGGAGTCCTCGACCATCTCGCTGTTCGCCTGGATAAGGCGCAGGGCTGCCGTGTCGGCCAGGACCGGGCCAAGCACAGTGTCGAAGCCGCGCGTCGTGGTGGCGAAGAGTTTCTGCGTCTTATGGAAATGGTCCGGCGACAGGATGACGATGCGCTTGTAGCGGAAGCCGGACGCGGCGTGGAAACCGAGTGCGACGAGATCTGCGACGAGCAGGTGGTGGGGGACTGTGATGCCGGTGAGGCGTTGGTTGGACGGCTCGATTCTGGCGACGGCGGCGATGGCGTCGGTGAAGAGTGTGGGGTCGGAGTAGAAGGACGGGAAGTTTGTGTCGCCGGGCGGGCAGGTGATGGGGGCGGCAGACGCTTGAAGCACTGAGAGGATAAGCAAGGCGGTGGCAAAGATCAGAATGCTGGTCCGTGCCCAGGCACCCCCCGCTGTCCTGCCGGACATCTCCCCCGCAAGGGGGGAGATTGGATGTCGCCTCGACTTTCGCCAATCACCAACCTTGAAAATAGATCTCCAGCAATGAAGAGACTGATCTCCCCCCTTGCGGGGGAGATGGCCGGCAGGCCAGAGGCGGGTGCCTGGGTGCCGACCTCTCACGGCTCAGCCAGCACAATGTTCTCCACGCCGCCGACATAGTAGAACGGCTTCTGCTTGGACGCGGTCAGCCGCAGCACTTCGCGCGAGATGTAGTCGGCGAGGCCGAACAGCGTCACGCCGCCGTCGGAGGTCTTGGCCCGGCCGCGCAGGCCTTCGAGGATCGAATAGGTGAAGACGCCATGGCCGAGCTCGGGCAGTTCGGCGGCGGTGTTGTTGGCAGCGGTGGCCGAGAAGACGACGATGCGTGCGTCCTGCGCGTCTTTTTCCAGGCGCGGGTTGAAGGCGTTGGCGGCGTGGCAGGTGTCGAGCAGCATGAAGCGCATGCCCTTGGCCCGCTCAACCGATTTCTGGATGTCGCCCCAGTCGACCAGCGAGGAGCGCTTCCAGCGGTCGGCATCCTGTTTGCGGCCGTCCGTGGGGATGAAATAATAATCTTCGTCGATGTTGATGCCGTGACCGGCGACGAAAATGATGGTGGTGTCGTTCTCGCCGGGTCTGTCGAGAAAGTCGGCGAGCTGGTCGTTGATCGTGTCGGAATCCGGTTCCAGGACGGTGTCGGCGCTGGCGACCTTGAACACGTCCTTGCCGGAATCGGGCGCCTCATCCAGCGCTTCGCGGTTGACCAGAACCAGGGTCTCCATCGCCGAAAACAAGGGCGCGGATTTCTGCGAGATCACCTTGAGGAATTCGGTGGCGTCATCGACGGGATAGCGCAGATCGCAGGCGTGGCCGGCGCATGCATCGGTGAGGAAAGGATATTTGTCGACGCCGATCACGGCGACGTAGAGCTTGCCCTTGTTGGCGGGCTTTTCGGTTTTCCTGCCAAGTGCTGTGACACTGCGCTCGGTCAGATAGCCGAACTCGTTGGTGCCGGTGATGCGAATGGTATTTTCGCCATTCTCGACCGGCACTTCGACGATGGTGCTCTTGCCGCCATCGGCCGAGCGCGCCGTGACATTGCCGACATTGCGGCTGTTCGACAGGATCGAAAATCCGGCGACATCGGCGCCGGCTTCCTGCGCGCCCGAAATCTCGACGGCGACATAGCCCTCGCGGACGTTGCTCTGGTCGGCGGCAAGCTTGATGCCGAATTCCGGCGGTTTGCGCTCGAGCAGCTTTTCCAGCTGGCGGTCGACGCCGGGGCGCATTTCCTGAACCGCCTGTTCGGCGCTGCGCAGGATGATGGCCCGGCGCACCATTTCCGGGCTCCAGAGATATTTTTTCAGCTGGCCGGCGCTGATGAAACGCCCTTCGTGGTCGCGACCCTGATTGACGTGCCAGCCTATCAACTTGTCGCCGTCGGCGGAGGAATAATAGTAGCCCTGCGGCATCCAGGCGATCCATTCGGAGCCGGCGAAGAACATCGACACTATCAGTTTGTGTGTCTTCAAATTCCACAGCCGCACGGTCTGGTCGGCGCTGCCGGTGACCAACAGCCCTTCCTTCTCGGCGGCAACCATGGCGTTGATCTCGCCGGTGTGGCCGGTGAATTCACCCGATAGCTCGGCGGTCGCGGTTTTGTATTCCAACAGCGTGCCGTCGCTGCCGCCGGTGATCAGGCCAAGCCCATTGCCGATCAGCGTGTAAGCCGAATGGACGAAGCCATTGGTGGCGGCATTCTCGATGCTGTGCATCACCTTTCCGCCGCTCGCGATTTCGAGCACGGCATTCTCCAGGCCGTCCTTGCCGCCGGGGGCAGCACGGAGCGACCACTCACCCTCTGCGAGTGCCGCGCGGGCATAGGCGCCCTGTTCCGCAAACGCCACCGGGTCCTCGAAGAACCGCTCGGCCGTCGGTAGCGCCAGCACCTTGTCCAGCGTGCCCTGCAGCTCGGGACAGGACACGCGTTCAGGGCAGGGGTTGGTGTTGCCCCAAGCGATGGAGCTGCTCGCCGCATCGATCCCGATCGCCGTCACCGGTTCGCCGACCCCTTGCAGCAGCGCCTTGCGCTCGCCGGTCATGGGGTTCCAGACCTGGATGGCGTTGCGGGTGCCGCCGGCTGTCGCCACCAGCGAGCCGTCGGCATTGCCGGCGCCAGCAAAGACCGTGCCGTCATGGCCGTTATAGTCGAGCAGTTGCTCGCCGCTGTCGGTATTCCAGACCACCGAGCGATGCTTGTCGGCGCAGCGATAGCTGCATGACGCCACAAGCCGCGAACCCGTCGCGAAGCTCAGAGCGCCGATCTGGAAATCCTGCTTCGGCATGGCGCGGACGAATTTGCCGGTGCTGGCCTGCCAGAGCTGGACGTCGCCGTCCTTGCTGCCGGTGGCGAACAGGCTGCCATCCAATGACACGGCGAGTGCGGCGACGCCGACATCGCGCAGCGGTTCGGCCTCGGCGGGCAAAGCGATTTCCTCTGACTTGGCGACGTCCCAGAGCCGGATGCCATTGTCGGTGGTCGTCGCTGCCAGCCGGGTTCCCGCAGCGGCGAAGGCGAGCTTTTCCACACGCCAGGAATCGGCATCGAATTTTTCCGCCAGCGTCCAGCCCGACGCGGATTTGTCGTCCGCCCGCCAGAGGTAGACGAAACCATCGCCACCGCCGGCGGCGAGCGTGTTTCCGTCGGGTGAAAAGGCGACATCATAGATGGCATAGTCGGCGGCCTTGAGCACGGTTTTGATCCTGCCGGTGGCGAAATCGAACAGCCTGATATCGCCATAAGGGGGCTTGTCGCCGATGCCGGCGCCGAAATAACCGCCGGCGGCGATCGTCTTGCCATCCGGCGACACGGCAATCGCAAAGACCTTGCCGTCATTGCCATTGCCAAGATAGCCGCGAATGGTGCGCAGCGTCACCCCGCTCTGCCAGTCCCAGATGCGGATGGTCTTGTCGTCAGATGCGGAGACCAGTTCCTCGCCGTCCGGCGTGAAGGCAAGGTCGGTGACCCTGGCGCTGTGGCCGCCGGTGTTGAGATCGAGGTGGAAATCGAGGTCCTCGGCACCGGCGGTTGACGTTAACGCCAGAAGACCGACCAGGATTAGCCACCGGATAGCACGCAAGGGATGGGAGCTGCCCGGCACCTTGTTGCGCCGCTATTTGGAGTCGGCGGGCGGCGCCGACCCGTGACGCACATAATTCTCGATCGCCTGGGCATAACTGGCGGAACCGGCCTTGCGCTCTTTTTCGATGTAGCCGGCAAAATAGCTCCAGAACGACACCGCATAGTCGCGGAAATAGGCATCGGCGACATCGCGCGAACAGAGCTTGCCCTCAACGCAGATGGAGAGACGATTGAGGAAATAGACGATGCGATCAAAATTGTCGTTGAAATCGGCGATCGGCATGGTGCCGCCGCCGGCAGTCATCGCCTCAATGCCAATGCGTTGCCGGAAGACCCGTTCCTCGGTCGGCGACGGCGTGGCGCTGAGCAGATTGTCGTATTTGGCGTTGAGCGACGAGAGGCGCTCCTTGAGCGCGCGCTGCGCCTGCTGAAAATCCTTGCTTTCCCAAAGCTCGACCAGCGACATCGTCTGCTCGACGCGCTTCTGTTCCTGGTTTGCCAGAAACTGGAAGACCGAGAAGCCCAAGGTGAAGACGATCGCCAGGCGCACGGCGAGACCCGACCAGGCATAGATCAGCATGCGCCAGTCGCGGTCGGTGAACGGGTTGGCTTCCTTCTTGATCTCGTGACTGCTCGGCCACGGAAAGCCTTCGGTGGTTTCGGGCAAGGTCGCCGGCTTCTTGGCCGGTGCCGGCGCCGATGTGGCTGGCGATTTTTGCGTTGCAGTGCCCCCCGGCTTTTTCATCCGCAGCTGTCCAGTCGGATAATGGCGGTGGGATCGAGCACGATGCCGGGTGTCTCCAGCTTCTTTTTCAGGCAATCGAGCTGCGTGCGCGAAATCATGAACTGCACGTCCGGTTCGGCAGCCGCCTTGCTGGGTGACGGCAAGGGCTCGACCACGCCGCGCGAGGCGCAGCTGGAGAGATCGACGACAACGGCCGTGTTGCCGGTCTTGGCGATCTGGTCGTACTGGTCGAGAAAGCAGGTGGCGAGCTCGGAGTTGGTGACGATCTGCTTGGCGCACAGGCCGCAATTCTCGTCCGCCGAGGCGCTGGCAACCAGCAACAGGCTTCCGGCAAGGCCGGCCGTCGCTGCACGCCAGGAGAGCACGGGGATAGTCACTGATGTCCTCATCTGTTGCATTCAGCCGCGGCGCATAGAAGTGTCGCGAGCCGGGAATGTTCATATATCACGCCGGCAAGAGCCGGCGAAGCGATGTCAGGTCAGGCGCGGGGCACCGTCTCCATCGGGAAGATCATCACCGCGCCTTTGGGACCGCTCTCGTCGGCAAGCCGCATCACCGAGCGCGTCGCCGGCGCCATGCCGATGTCGGCCAGCATGTCGGAAAAACCAGGCGTTCCCGATGCGGCACGCGTCACGGCGCGCACGCCTTCCTGGGCAAGAAAGCTCAGATCCTCTTTCTCGCTCTGCGGCGGCGCCTCGGTCAGCACGGCAATCATGCGCTCCATGCCGAAGCTGGTGTCGGTGAAGGCGAGCAGCCCTTCCTTCAGGCCCTGATCGGCCTGCTGGTTGATCGGCGCCAGCCGCTCGGCGACGATATGGGTGATCGAATAGTCGCTGCCGATGTAGAGCACGTTGATGTCGACGAACTCGTCGGACCCGTTCTTGGCCGCAATGTGTACCTGATCGCCCGGCGAAACGCGCGGCACCGTCGAGGATTCGATCGGCTCCAGCACATCGCTGTCCTGGCGCTTGATCAGGAACTGGACGCTGACCTCGTCCGGCCGGTAGTCGGACGCCGCGGCGAGCCGCGACAGGCCGGTGGCGCGGAAGATCGTGGTCAGGTTCTTGGCTGTGTTTTCCGCAAGCTTGTCGCGGCCATCCTGATGGATGACGATGCGCGGCGGCTTGCTGCCGTCCTTCAAGCTGATGTCGCCGGACGCCGGCAGGAACCACAGCGCCGGTTCGTCGCTGGCGTTGGCGGCAGCGCCGTCCATGGATTTTTCGCGCAGCACCGCAAGCCGCAGATCGGCGCTCTTGCCGGGCTCGACCAGCGCGATGTGGAAGCCGGACTTCGGCTTCGCCACCAATTCGTCCAGAACCGAATTGACCAGCTCGGTTTCTTTATCGAGCCCTGCGGTCGGCGCCGGCTTTGCCACCAGCAGCTTGTAGTCGACTGCGAGTTCGGCAACGCGCGCATAGGCGCCGGCGGGCACCGCCGTCGGCGCAAGCGCCGGCTTGCCGTCGAATTCGACCGGTGCGAGCTGGCTTTCGAGGTTTTTTGCCAATTTCACTTCGAGATAGCCGACGGCGTCGGAGAGCTTCGACAGCGCCGAAGGCAAAATGGCGAGCTTGCTGCCGGGGGTCAGACCCTGCAGCAGCCCGGCGCCGATCGCGACATCGCCGTCCTTGACGGCAATCGGCCATTGCATGACGGCGTCGGTCTTGTCGGTGCCGAACACGCGGGCGTCCAGTTCGCCCTCGAACAGGGGCGTCGGCCTTGTGCGGCCGTCGGCCGAATATTGCTGCAGCACGGCCTGGCCGAGCTGGCGATAGGTGACGTTGGGGTTCTCGGCCAATTTCGACAGGATGGTGAAGGTGAACAGGCCGAAGCGCGGCGCGTCGGGCGTGCCCTTGGGCAGCGGCATTTCCGGCGTCGTCTCGACCGTCTGCGCGGCATAGAAGGCGACCAGCTTGCCCCTGGCGATCGGCTCTGCGCCGGTCGGCGTCAGGTTGAAGGCCGGCTTGCGGCCGCCATTCTCGTCGAAACCGCGCGATGCGCTTGCCGAGATGTCGTCATAGGCCTTCACCGCCGCTGCTCTCGCCGCGTTGTCGCCGCCGACGAGGTCGGCGAACTCGACCTTGCGCTCCAGTTCGTCATCGACTTCCGCGGCGCGCGTCGCGGTGCCCGAATGGCAGCAGTCGAACACCACCCAGACAAAGGCGCCCTTGTCGCGGATGGCGTCGAGTGCGGCGCCGACCTCGTTGTCGACCAGCGCGTTCGGCACGCCCTCTTCGCGGTTGATCCATTTGTCGATATCGGACGGCAGGAAAATCTCGTCGAGGCCGTCGGTCTCGTCACCGGCCTTGGCTTGCGGCTGCTGGGCGCCGTGGCCCGACAGATGCAGATAGACGAAATCGTCGCGTTGCACCTTGCCGGCGAGGTCGGCAAGGGCGGCCTTGATCGCCGCATGCGTCGGCGGGCCGTTGGCGCCTTCGACGTCCTTGGCGAGCAGGATCACATTCTCGGCCGAGAACTTCACCGGATCGGGCGTGTTCTTCAGGAGATAGTCGCGCACCAGGCCGGCATCGTTCTTCGGCCCGATCAGCCAGTTCTTCTGCGGCAGGTTCGGATAGTCGGTGCAGGCAACCAGCAGCGCGTGATAGGTGCGCGAGGCGGCGAGAGCGCGGAACGAAACCGTACCGGCAGCCACAAGCGCCGACGTGCCGACGAGCAGCGTCCGTCGTGTCAGTTTGATCATAATTGCTTCCCCAAGCCCGATCGAATTTGCAAGTGCGGCACCTTTCGTCGCGAATTTTGTCAGTATTTTGAATGTGGTCGGTGCCGTCAATCGGCGGTGGTGGTCATGGTGTCGATGGCGATAACGGAAACAGTGGCAAAAAGCCTGCTTCATCGCTATCTCAAGGGAATTGAGACCGCCGCATGGCAGAAATGATTTGCGAGCGGCGCTGGATCAAACAGATAGAACATGATGTCGTCCGAGAACCGCTTCACACTTTTCGGCATCATGCTCTAAACGATCGGAAAACGGGATCATGGCGGCAAGGGATGTGCTGACGAAGAATCAGCTGAGCGTGCTCGAAAAGCTTGAGGCCGCCAGCGGACCGCTCAGCGCCTATACGCTTCTCGACCAGCTGCGCGAGCGCGGTTTCCGCGCGCCGCTACAGGTCTATAGGGCGCTCGACAGCCTGGTGAAGTCAGGCTTCGTGCACCGGTTGGAAAGCCTCAACTCCTTCGTCGCCTGCGCCGAACCGCACGACCATACGCATTCGATGACAGCCTTCGCTATCTGCGACACATGCGGGCAGGTGATGGAGATGTCCGACCATGACGTCGGCCACCGGCTGGACGAATGGGTGCGCTCGACCGGGTTTGCTGCGAAGAAGGCGGTCATCGAGTTTCGGGGGACGTGTGCCAAGTGCCTGGCTGAGGCGGCTTAGCTTGCTTCCTACTTGAGCCGAGGCGGTGCGCTATTCTCGAATTCGTTCAAGAATGTCTCATAGACGACGTACCGCGTAGGCCCAGGTGTTAGCTGCTCCATAAGCAGGGGTTTCACCTCGTCGAGCCAAGATAATTTGCCAAGCCCAGACCCGATTTTTGGCAAGGCGATGGATTCTACCCGGTTTTTGTCGGCCCATTTCACAAGCCCGCGAACTGCTTTCCGTAAATAGGGAAGCGTGGCGTGATACATATCTGGCTGGGTTGCCAGATAAATGAAGCCCGGCTGATTGCCGTCTGGCTCCAATGTCCAGATATGACCCCCAATAAACCTGCCGGTCCGAGCATATTTCTTGAACGCAGCCTGCACATTCGGCCACTTTTTCGAAATCTTCAGCGCAAGTCCGGTGCCAAGGCCCTCTTGATTGCCCTCTGCCACGCCTTGAGCGATATAGCTTTCCTGGGCGGCCAGCAGGTCTCCGGTGACAAAGACAATCATCGCACCTTCAATGCGCCTCGTCCCAGTTGTTCGCTGCGCGGGCATCGACATGCAGCGGCACCGACATCGAGATGGCCGGCATCGGCGCGTTCTCCATCACCCTGCGCACCACGGGGATCGTCGCCTCGACTTCCGCTTCAACCGTCTCGAAGATCAATTCGTCATGCACCTGCAAGAGCATGCGGGCGGACAGGCCGGCCTTTTCCAGCGCCTCGTCCATATGCACCATGGCGCGGCGGATGATATCGGCAGCGGTGCCTTGCAGCCTGGCGTTGATCGAGGCGCGCTCGTTGAAGGCACGGATCGACGGGTTTGACGACCGGATCTCAGGATAGTGGATGCGGCGGCCGAAGATGGTTTCGACGAAGCCATGCTCGCGGGCATAGGCTTTTGTTGCCTCGATATAGTCGCGGATGCCGGGGAAACGCTCGAAGTATTTCTTGATGTAGGCGCCGGCCTCCTCGCGCGGGATCGACAGCTGGTTGGCCAGCCCAAAGGCCGAGATGCCGTAGATGATGCCGAAATTGATCGCCTTGGCGCGGCGGCGCACTTCGGACGGCATGCCTTCGACCGGCACGTTGAACATTTCCGAGGCGGTGATGGCGTGGATGTCGGCGCCATCGGCGAAGGCTTGCTTCAACTGCGGGATTTCGGCGACGTGGGCAAGCACGCGCAATTCGATCTGGCTGTAGTCGGCCGAGACCAGTTTCTGGCCCTTGTCGGCGATGAAGGCGGTCCTGATCTTGCGTCCCTCCGCGGTGCGCACCGGGATGTTCTGCAGATTGGGGTCGGAGGAAGACAGCCGGCCCGTGGTCGTCGCGGCCAGCGCATAGGAGGTGTGGACGCGCCTGGTGTCGGGATGGATGAAGCCCGGCAGCGCGTCGGTATAGGTCGATTTCAGCTTGGTCAGCTGGCGCCAGTCGACGATCTTGCGCGGCAGTTCGTGGCCTTCGGCGGCGAGGTCTTCCAGAAGCTGCGCGGAAGTCGACCATTGCCCGGTCTTGGTCTTGGAGCCGCCGGGCAGGCCCATGCGGCCGAACAGGATGTCGCCCAGCTGCTTTGGCGACCCGATGTTGATGCGCTCGCCGACAAGGCCGTAGATTTCCTCTTCCAGGCGTGCGGCGCCTTGCGCCAGCTCGCCGGAGAGCCGCGACAGGATCTGGCGGTCGACCGAGATGCCGCGCTGCTCCATCCGCGCCAGCACCGGCACCAGCGGCCGCTCCAGCCGCTCATAGACCGAGACCAGGCCCTTGGCGGCCAGCCGCGGCTTCAGCACCTGCCATAGCCGCAGCGCTACGTCGGCATGGCCGGCGGCGTAGGCGGTCGCCCGGTCGATGTCGACCTGGTCGAACCCGACCGAGCTTCTGCCGGAGCCCGCGAGATCCTTGAGCGGCGTCGTGGCATGGCCGAGCCATTTGTCGGCAAGCGAGGACAAAGTGTGGTGGCCGGTGCCGGCATCGAGCACATAGGAGATCAGCATAGTATCGTCGAAGGGCGCGATATCGATGCCGTGGCGGCTCATGACGACGATGTCGTATTTGGCGTCCTGGGCGATCTTGAGCACCGATTTGTCTTCCAGCAGCGGCTTCAGCAGCGCCAGCGCCTCGCGGACCGGAATCTGGTTCTCCAGCGTGCCGCCGCCGAGCAGGTCGCCGGCGCCGCTCTTGTGGGCGAGCGGCACATAGGCGGCGCGGCCGGGGCCGATCGCCAGAGAGAAACCGATGAGGTCGGCCAGCATCGGATCGGAAGACGTGGTTTCGGTGTCGAAGGCGACGGTTCCGGTCTCCTTGGCCTGGGCCAGCCAGGCCTTGAGCGTCGGCGTGTCGCGGATGGCGACATAGGCGGCGGGATCGATTTTGGCCGCGGTGGCCGTTTCCAGGCGAAGTGCGGCAAGCAGCGAAGGGGCGTCGCCGGCCCTGGCGGTTTCGGTTTTGGCTTCATCCTGTGTTGCCGCAGGCGCCGCTATGCCGGAACCGACATCGGGGCCGTGCGCGGTGTCGGCGCGCTCGACGGTGACGGCGACAGCCTGCACATCGCCGGCTTCGGTGCTGGTCGCCTCGGCCACGCGGCGGGTCAGCGAGGTGAATTCCATGGTTTTGAGAAAGCCGATCAGCTTCGGCCCATCCGGCGCATGCAGCACGAAATCGTCGAGCCCGTCGGTCACCGGCACGTCGTTCTTCAGCGTCACCAGCTGGCGCGATATGCGCGCCTTGTCGGCATTGGCGATGATGGATTCGCGCCTCTTGTCCTGCTTGATCTCGCTGGCCCGGGCGAGCAGCCCGTCAAGGTCGCCGAACTGTTCCAGAAGCTGCGCCGCCGTTTTCGGCCCGATGCCGGGTACGCCCGGCACATTGTCGACGGAGTCGCCGGTCAGCGCCTGCAGGTCGATCATCTTTTCCGGCGGCACGCCCCATTTCTCGATGACTTCGGGGATGCCGATCTGGCGGTCCTTCATCGGGTCGTACATGCCGACCGTGGGTCCGACCAGCTGCATCAGATCCTTGTCAGAGGAGATGATAGTGGTGTCGCCGCCGGCCTCGCACGCCAGCCTGGCATAAGTGGCGATGAGGTCGTCGGCCTCGTAGCCTTCGATCTCGATGCAAGGCAGGTTGAAGGCCACGGTTGCCTGGCGGATCAGACCGAATTGCGGGATCAGGTCTTCGGGCGGTGCGTTGCGGTTGGCCTTGTATTCCGGGTAGAGATCGTTGCGGAAGGTTTTCGACGAATAATCGAAAATGACCGCTAAATGCGTCGGTACAATTCCTACATCGGTGTTGCGGGCGTCCTGCATCAGCTTCCACAACATGTTGCAGAAGCCGGAGACCGCGCCGACCGGCAGCCCATCGGATTTGCGGGTCAGCGGCGGCAGCGCATGATAGGCGCGAAAGATGTAGCCGGAGCCGTCGATAAGGAAGAGATGGTCGCCTTTTTTCATGCCGGCAGGGATAGCGCGGCAGGACGGCGCGGTCCATGGCAAAGGCGGGCTTCCAACAGGTGTTGCGGCGACATGCTGACAGAGCCTGCCTGCCAATAGGCCCTGCTGCTGTTTGCCTCGGCGCTCACGGCTATGTTACAAAAGTGTAATTTTTGTGCCCTTGAAACGCCACGATCCGAGACACAAATAAAGGTCATCGGCAGTTTTCGCCGAGTCCGGAGCAAGGCCCGTCCCCCGCCTATCCCGGACAATTGCGGCAGCCTATCCCCCCTCTCCGGGCTGCCGCATCGTTTCGAGTAAAAGACCGCCGTGGTTCCCCTCCACCACGGCGGTTCTTTTTTGCCTTCTGACAAGTGTTTACGGTCCGTGGTCCAACGATCGCGGGCTTTTCGTTTTGATGCGCTGCCTTTACGGTTCGGCCACCGAAAAGAAAGGCCCGCAAGACATGTCCACAATCACCCCCGTCCTCGACCGTCTCGACAAAAATCTCGACCAGAGCCTGGAGCGCCTGTTCGGCCTGCTCCGCATCAAGTCGATCTCCACCGATTCAGACTATGCCGCCGACTGCCGCAAGGCCGCCGAATGGCTGGTGGCGGACCTCAAGCTGATCGGCTTCGACGCTTCGGTGCGCGACACGCCGGGACACCCGATGGTGGTTGCGCACCATGAAGGCCCCGCCGGTTCGCCGCATGTGCTGTTTTACGGCCATTACGACGTGCAGCCGGTCGATCCGATCGAGCTTTGGGAGAACGACCCGTTTGCGCCGGCGGTCAATGAGATCGAGCCCGGTCACAAGGTAATCACCGGCCGTGGCTCGGCCGACGACAAGGGGCAGCTGATGACCTTCGTCGAGGCCTGCCGCGCCTGGAAGCAGGTGCATGGCAATCTGCCCTGCCGCATCACCATCCTGTTCGAGGGCGAGGAGGAGTCCGGTTCGCCGTCGCTCAAGCCGTTCCTCGAGGCCAATGCCGAGGAACTCAAGGCCGATTTCGCTCTGGTCTGCGACACCGGCATGTGGGACCGCGAAACGCCGTCGATCTGCGTTTCGCTGCGCGGAATGGTCGGCGAGGAGGTCACGGTCAAGGCTGCCGATCGCGACCTGCATTCGGGCCTCTATGGCGGCGCCGCCGCCAACCCGATCCGCATCCTGGCGAAAATCCTCGCCGACATCCATGACGAGAACGGCCACATCACCATTCCCGGCTTCTATGACGGGGTCGAGGAAACGCCGTCGCAGATCCTGAAATCATGGGAAACTCTGGGCGAGACCGCCGAAACCTTCCTCGGACCGATCGGCCTGTCGATCCCGTCGGGCGAAAAAGGCCGCTCGGTGATGGAACTGACCTGGGCGCGGCCGACGGCCGAGTTCAACGGCATCATCGGCGGCTATACCGGCAAGGGGTTCAAGACGGTGATCGCGGCGGAAGCGTCGTCCAAAATCTCCTTCCGCCTCGTCCACAAGCAGGACCCCGAGAAGATCCGCGCCGCTTTCCGGAAATTCGTCAAGGCGCGCATTCCCGGGGACTGTTCGGTCGAATTCCACCCGCATGGCGGCGGGCCGGCAATTCAGCTTTCCTACGACTCGCCATTCCTGGCCAAGGCCAAGACTGCGCTGTCGGATGAATGGCCGAAGCCAGCGGTGACGACGGGCAGCGGCGGCTCGATACCGGTGGTCGGCGACTTCCAGACCTATCTCGGCATGGAATCGCTGCTGGTCGGGTTCGGCCTCGACGACGACCGCATCCACTCGCCCAACGAGAAATACGAGCTGACCTCCTTCCACAAGGGCCAGCGCTCCTGGGCGCGCATTCTCGATGCGCTGACACGCTGAGGAGGCTGGGAAGTTTTCTTGTTGATTTTTCAGCGGATCGCGGCGAGGACGGGTTACGCCGCGATCCGGAGAAAACCATGGCCGACATCCGCTTCCACAAGAACGATCTGCCCGACCTCGCCCACTACAATGTCGACGCGGTGGCCATCGACACCGAGACGCTGGGCTTGAACCCGCACCGCGACCGGCTGTGCGTGGTGCAGATTTCGCCCGGCGATGGCTCCGCCGACGTGATCCAGATCGCGCCCGGCCAGAAGAAAGCGCCGAACCTCGTCAGCCTGCTGCGCAACCTCGGCATCACCAAGCTTTTCCATTACGGCCGTTTCGACCTCGCCGTGCTGTACAATGCATTTGGGGTGATGCCCGAGCCGGTGTTCTGCACCAAGATCGCCTCGCGGCTGACCCGCACCTATACCGACCGGCACGGGCTGAAGGACATCTGCTTCGAACTGCTCGGCGTCGGCCTGTCGAAGGCGCAGCAATCGTCGGACTGGGCGGCCGAG
This sequence comes from Mesorhizobium sp. M0037, assembly GCF_040323635.1. Taxonomy (NCBI): domain Bacteria; kingdom Pseudomonadati; phylum Pseudomonadota; class Alphaproteobacteria; order Hyphomicrobiales; family Phyllobacteriaceae; genus Mesorhizobium; species Mesorhizobium sp. M0037. The sequence continues at coordinate 64,012 of NZ_JAMYVB010000019.1, forward strand.
ACCCTGTCGCCCGAACAGCTCGAATATGCCGCTTCCGACGTTCTCTATCTGCACCGTCTGCGCGAGGTGCTGGCTGGACGCCTGGCGCGGGACGGGCGCACCAAGGAAGCCGACGCCTGCTTCCGCTTCCTGCCGACGCGTGCCAAGCTCGATTTGATGGGTTGGGACGAAGAGGATATTTTTGCCCACAGCTGATGGCCTTCGGATAACGCTTCCGGCAGCCTTGGAACCAGACACGCGTCGTGGCGTTTCTGTCGACTCAATGAGGGGGATGACGTGGCAGACCGCAAACCGATAGCGACCGCCCCGACGGATGGCTCCAAGGTCACTGTCCTGTGGAAGGACGGCGCCGGCGTCGTCAGCGAATCCGTCGGGCAATATCGCGACGGCGCCTGGTGGGTCTACACCGACAGCGATACCCAGAAAAAGGTCGACCCGACCAGCTGGCGGCCAGTCTCCAGCGACGATGACGACGACCAATGAGCGCCGCTGGCGGGTGCAACTGCTTTCGCATAGCCTGAAGTCCTTGATATCGAGGCCGATTCGGGGTCTTCCGCTCCGTAGCCTCTCTTCCTGGAGGAACGCGTCATGGGCATCGAAAGCCTTCTCATCTTCATCATCATCGGCGCCATTGCCGGCTGGCTCGCCGGCCTCATCGTCTCGGGCTTCGGCTTCGGCCTGATCGGCAACATCGTCGTCGGCATTATCGGCGCCCTCATCGCCGGCTGGCTATTTCCAAGGCTCGGCTTCGCTATCGGAGGCGGCATTCTGGCTGCCATCATCAACGCAACGATCGGCGCCGTCATCCTGCTGGTGCTGGTCAAGGTTCTGAAGCGAGCGTGACGCTCGAAGTTTTTACTGAACGCAATTCCTCAGCGGAAAGCCTGCGCTTTCCTGGGATTGCTCCAAAAGGAGCGCGCCGTGAAACAGAACACTCTCTATCTCCTTGTCGGCGCGCTCGTTGTCGTGGTCATCGCGCTCGGTGCATATGTCTATCACGAACAGACTAAGCCCAAGGGCGTCGAACTGAAGATCGACGACAAGGGCATTTCGATCCAGCAGAATTGAAATATTCGGGGTAGCCAGGGCCTCTGCCTTTTGCGGCAGACAGGCCGCGAGGATGCGCCTTTCGGACCCAGTTGGCGGCAGCGGATTTTAGAAATTCTTAAGGAATCTGAAAAGGGTGCATAAACCCTGCTTTAACGCGCCCTTAAACCGCCGCATCTACCCTCCAACCCGAGCGCCATTGACACCGGGAAGACAGCGCAACGCATGGCGAACCGCAGAGATAGTCGCATCGAACCCAGCTTCGAGGGATCGCCAAAGGCGAAATCCGCGGCCGGTTTCTCGGTGAACGAGGAGGATCGCGTCGTGCCGGGCAATCGCAAATCCTCCACGGCGCGCAAAACCTCCAGAGCAAAATCATCCTCACGCGGCCGGCGCGGCAAACCCCGGCGCGGGCTGTTCGGCGTGATGGCCCGGATGTTCTACTGGTGCTTCGTGCTCTGCATCTGGGGCGGCATCGCGGTGGCCGGCATTGTCGTCTATTACGGCGCCAAGATGCCGGCGGCGACCACCTGGTCCATCCCCGACCGTGCCCCCAACATCAAGATCGTCTCGGTCGACGGGCAACTGCTTGCCAACCGTGGCATGAGCGGCGGGGAGGCGGTCGGCCTGCACGAAATGTCGCCTTATATTCCCGAAGCCGTCATCGCCATCGAGGACCGCCGCTTCTATTCGCATTTCGGCATCGACCCGATCGGCCTGTCGCGCGCCATGGTGACCAATGTTCTGGGCCGGCGTTTCTCGCAGGGCGGCTCGACGCTGACCCAGCAGCTGGCCAAGAACCTGTTCCTGAAGCCCGACCGCACGCTGGAGCGCAAGGTGCAGGAAGTGCTGCTGTCGCTCTGGCTGGAGCACAAGCATAACAAGGACCAGATCCTCGAAATGTACCTCAACCGGGTTTATTTCGGCTCCGGCGCCTATGGCGTCGAGGCGGCCTCGCGTCGCTATTTCGGCAAGAGCGCACGCGATGTCACTCTGTCGGAGGCGGCCCTTCTCGCCGGCCTCTTGAAGGCGCCGTCGCGACTGTCGCCGGCGCGGGATCCGAAGGCGGCGGAGGAGCGCTCGCAACTGGTGCTGGCCGCCATGCGCGACGAAGGCAAGATCAGCGCCAAGGAACTGGCCTCGGCGATGAGCGCGCCGGCAACGCGCGCGCCATCCTATTGGACCGGCTCGGAAAACTATGTCGCCGACACCATCATGGAAGAATTGCCCGATTTGATTGGTGACGTGCGCAGCGACATCGTCGTCGACACCACCGTCGACCTCAACCTGCAGAAGCTCGCCGAACAGTCGATCCGCCGGCTGATCGACGAGAGCGGCAAGAAGCTCAATGTCAGCCAAGGCGCGCTGGTCTCGATCGACAATTCCGGCGCCGTGCGCGCCATGGTCGGCGGCTACGACTATTCGACCAGCCAGTTCGACCGCGCCTCCGAAGCACGCCGCCAGCCGGGCTCGGCGTTCAAGCCGTTCGTCTATATGGCCGCGCTGGAAGCCGGCCGCACGCCCGACAGCGTGCGCAACGACGCACCGATCAAGATCGGCAAGTGGACACCGGACAATTACGGCGGCAAGTATTTCGGCAAGGTGACGTTGGCGACCGCTTTGGCGAAGTCGCTGAATTCCGTCGCGGCACAGCTGACCATGGAGGTCGGCCCCGACGCGGTGGTCGAGGCGGCGCACCGCATGGGCATCCAATCCGATCTGATCGCCAACACTTCGATCGCGCTCGGCACTTCGGAAGTGACGCCGCTGGAGCTGACATCGGCCTATGTGCCGTTCGCCAATGGCGGCTACAAGCCCGACATCCATTTCATCCGCCGCATCACCACGACCGAAGGCAAGGTGCTCTATGACGACAATGGCGGCAGCGCGCCGCGCGTCGTCAAGCAGAACATTGTCGGCATGATGAACTCGATGATGACCGGCACGGTCGAGATCGGCACGGCCAGGAAGGCGGCCTTCGCCTGGCCGTCGGCCGGCAAGACCGGAACCAGCCAGAATTCGCGCGACGCCTGGTTCGTCGGCTACACCGCAAACCTCACCACCGGCGTGTGGTTCGGCAATGATGACGGCACGCCGATGAAGAAGGTCACCGGTGGCGCGCTGCCGGCACAGGCCTGGCACGAGTTCATGGTGGCCGCGCATGAAGGTGTGCCGGTCCGGCCGCTGCCCGGCACCTGGAAGTCGACGCCGCCCGACACCATCGTGCCCGACGATATTCCGTCAGTCGATAACAATCAGGCGGCGCCGTTGCCTGCCGTGGCCGTCAGCCGTTCTGAGCCTGCCGCCGCGCCGGCACCTGCTGCTGTACCCGCACAAGCACCGGTCCGCCGTCCGGCCGAAACCGTCGATGCCGACGGTTTCAACATGCCGGGCGACGGCGGCACCACGGCCTCGATCAAGCATCCGGTACCGCCGGGCAGCGTCGGCGGCCCCACCAAGAAGCGGAAAACCTCAATCCTGGATATTCTCGGCGGCGGCTGAGCGACTCGTCATTCTGGCTTCAAACCAATGGCGAGCTGGCAATCCGTTCCTCATATGAGAGCTGCGGTGACAATTCGGCCTCTCGCCACCTCCGCGGCATTCGGCTACATCTCCGGCCGGAGTGACAGACATGGCTGAGACCGACACCAGAAAAACCATCGTGCTGACCGGAGCCAGCCGCGGCATCGGCCATGCTACGGTCAAGCGCTTTTCGCGTGAGGGCTGGCGGGTCATCACCTGTTCGCGCCAGGCTTTTGCCGAGGATTGCCCGTGGCCAGCCGGCCCAGAGGACCACATCAAGGTCGATCTCGCCGACCAGGAGGATGTCGGCATCGCCGTCTCGGAGATCCGTCACCGGCTGGAAGCGCATGGCGGGCAATTGCACGCGCTGGTCAACAATGCCGGCATTTCGCCGAAGCTCAAGGACGGCAACAGCCGCATGGATTCGATCGACACGCCGATGCATGTCTGGCGCGATGTGTTCCAGGTGAATTTCTTCGCGCCGATCATGCTCGCGCGTGGTCTCTTCAAGGAGCTTGCGGCAGCAAAAGGTTCGATCGTCAACGTCACCTCGATCGCCGGCACGCGCGTGCATCCTTTCGCCGGCACCGCCTATGCGACCTCGAAGGCGGCGCTCGGTTCGCTGACGCGCGAGATGGCGCATGATTTCGGCCCGCACGGTATCCGCGTCAATGCGATTGCGCCGGGCGAGATCGACACCGCGATCCTGTCGCCGGGCACCGACAAGATCGTCGAGACGATCCCACTCAGGCGCCTTGGCGCCACCTCGGAAGTCGCCGACATCATCTTCTTCCTGTGCTCGCAGCAGGCGTCCTATGTGACGGGCTCGGAAATCCACATCAATGGCGGCCAGCACGTCTGAGCACTGAAAGACTGCTCATTCGGCGATGGTGAGAACAGCCTTGCCGCTGAAGCTGCGCTGGCGCAGGGCCTCCAGGGCCTGGGTGATGTCTGTCCACGGCACGGTCATGGACACACGGGTTTCCAGCCGGCCAGCCGCGACCAGAGCGAGCAGCGAGGCGATGTCCGCGCCAATTGCTGGACCGGATGTGTAGTAGGCGAAAGTCTGAAGCCTCGCTCCCTCATGGCCCGGAACGAACTGTCTGAAGCTAACCGGCGTGAGTTCGCCGCTGCTCGAACCGAACATGACGATGGTGCCGCCGGGGGCGACGCGTTCGATGGCATGGGCGAGGCTTTGGCCGCCGACCGACTCGGTGATCAGAGAGAATGGCCCTTCGGCCAGTTCGATCGACTCGGCGAGTTCGTGAGCACCAAGACCGCGGAGATCCTCGGCGTGCCGGGCGGCGGCGATTGCAGTCACCGCGGCGCCTTGCTCGCGGGCGATCTGGATCTGGAAACGGCCGACCGCGCCGCTGGCGCCGGTGATCAACACCTGCTGTCCCGCGAGGTCGCCGCCATGGCGCAAGACCCTGAGCGCCGTCGTGCCCGCGACCGGAAGCGTGGCGGCGGACCCGAAGCTGACCTCGTCCGGGACGACGGCGAGACGGTCGGTCGGAAGGGCGACCCGTTCGGCCCAGCCGGCCTCGTCGACCAAAGCCACAACCCGGGCGCCGACGGCAGGCCCGGAGCCATCGGCTGCCGCCCGCTTGATCACTCCAACCACGTCCTGGCCAGGTATCCAGCCTTCCGGGCGTATGGTGAGCAGGCGCAGTTCACCGCGGTTCAACGAGGTAGCGTGGACTGAGACAAGCGCTTCGTTGGGGAGGGGCCGAGGGTCCTCGACCTCGGCAAGACTGATCCGGGTAGTGCTGTCGGGAGAGATGACAAGCGCGCGCATGGGAAGCCTTCCTGACGATTTGTGACATGCCAGCCACGAACCGGAGCCTATCGACTTCCCGCATCAAAAAATTTAGCTATCATGGCGAATAGTCGCTAAAAGCGGTCAATTGTGAGACAGCCTCTCCGCTACCCTTGGGTCAATTTCGATGTCGATGATGTGCAGGCACCTGCGATTGCCGTGCGCGTTGACGTTACCGAAACCAAAGCGGAAGTGGCTGCCCATTGGCATCGGAAGGGCCAGCTCGTCTTCGCGCTCGGCGGTGGCGTCACCTGCCGCGTGCCCAGCGGTCTGTGGATGGTGCCGCCGCATTGCGGGGTGTGGATTCCCGGTGGCATGGAACACAGCAATATCGCGACGGCCAATGCGCGGATTTTCTTCGTCTATATCGAGCCGGGAGCCGCCGATCTGCCGGACCGGTGCTGCACGCTGTCGATCTCGCCATTGTTGCGCGAACTGATCATCGAGCTGGCCGATCGCGTGGAGGAGGATGAGGCGAGGGACGGGCTCCTGACCACGATCCTGCTCTCCGAACTGCCGCGCATGCCGGTCCAGCAGCTGCATCTGCCGATCTCCGCCGAGCCGCGCTTGCGGCGGATCGCCGATGCGTTGGCGCAAGACCCTGCCGACCGCAGCACGCTTGCAGAGTGGGCCAACCGCGTCGCGCTCTCAGAAAGCAGTCTCGCCCGTCTTGTGGTGAAGCAGACCGGACTGAGCTTCGGCCGCTGGCGCCAGCAATTGCATCTGATCGTCGCCATAAGGGAGCTGGCCTCGGGTGCCAGCGTGCAGCAGGTTTCAGGCGATCTTGGCTATGGCTCCGTCACCGCCTTCATCACCATGTTCAAGAAGGCGCTTGGCAAGCCGCCGGCAAAGTATCTCGCCAGCGTCGCGCACAATGGCGGCTCCGCCTTCGTTGGATGATCGATGCGCCTGTGGCAAGCCTCAGGCCGGGGAGGGCTCAATGGCTTCGGGGCGCGGCATCGGCTTTTGCTCCAGCACTTCTTGCACGATGCCGCGGGCGATCTCGCGTTCGCCCATGATGACGGTGTCGGCGCCGAGCCCCATCAGGTGCTCGACCTCGGCATCGGAATGGGCCCGCGCTATGACGTTGATGCCGGGATTCGCGGCGCGTGCCCTGAGCACGATCTGCCCGGCCTCGAACGCGTTGGGGATGGCAAGGATCAAGCGTTTGGCCCCCTGCGGATTGGCGGCGGCAAACACGCCCCCATTGGCCGCATTGCCGGAGACGATTTCGACGCCGTCGTCTCTGAGCCTCGCCAGCGTCTTGTCGGCGTCCTCGATGACCAGGAAGGGCAGCGATGCCTGTTTCAGCGCCGCGCCGACCAGGCTGCCGACGCGGCCGTAGCCGATCAGGATGGTGTGGCCCGAAAGCGTTGTGCGTGGCGGCGGGCCGTCCTCTTTGGCAGCAGCGGCCACCGAGGCCACTTGTCCGGGCTGCGTCGCCGGGCCGACTGGCTTGGCCTCTTCCGGTGGTGCTGCCTTGGCGGCGCGCGCGTCCAGCCACGGCTTCATCCAGTCGAGGGCAAGGAACATCAGCGGATTGACCAGGATCGACAGGATGGCGCCTGCCAAGATCAGGTCGCGTCCCTGTTCGGGCAACAGTTTCAGCCCGACGCCGAGCTCGGCCAGGATGAAGGAAAACTCCCCGATCTGCGCGAGGCTGGCCGAGATCATCAAGGCGGTTCCCAGCGGATAGCGGAAGGCGATGACGATGACGAAGGCGGCCAGCGACTTGCCGATCACGATGATGGCCAGCGTCGCCAGGATCGGCCAGCCATTGCTCATCAGGCTGAACGGATCGAACAGCATGCCGACCGAGACGAAGAACAGCACCGAGAAGGCGTCGCGCAGCGGCAGTGATTCCTCCGCGGCGCGGTGGCTGAGCTCGGATTCGCTCATGATCATGCCGGCGAAGAAGGCGCCGAGCGCCAGCGAGACGCCGAACAGTTTGGCGGCGCCGAAGGCGACGCCGAGCGCGATCGCCAGAACCGCCAGCCGGAACAGCTCGCGCGAGCCGGTATGGGCGACGTAATGCAGGATCCACGGAATGACCCGGCGGCCGACCACCAGCATGACGATGACGAAGGCGGCGACCTTGGCCAGCGTGAGGCCGACGACGCCCCAGATGCCGTAGCTGGCCGGCAGCGACAAAAGGCTCGCATGGTCATCGACCTGCGGCTGGCCGCCGAGCACGCCGGCCAACGCCGGCAAAAGCACCAGCGCCAGCACCATGGCGAGGTCCTCGACGATCAGCCAGCCGACGGCGATGCGGCCGCGCTCGGTCTCGATCAGCCGTCGCTCCTGCAACGCGCGCAACAGCACCACTGTGGACGCGACGGAAAGCGCCAGGCCGAAGACCAGGCCGGCGCCCATCGACCAGCCGAGCATCCAGGCAAGGCCGGCGCCCAGCGCGGTGGCAAAGCCGATCTGGACGATGGCGCCGGGTACGGCGATGGCGCGGACGGAGAGAAGATCCTTCAGCGAGAAATGCAGGCCGACGCCGAACATGAGCAGGATGACGCCGATTTCGGCCAACTCATTGGCAAGGCCGGCATCGGCGACGAAGCCGGGCGTGTTCGGCCCAACCAGCACGCCGGCGACGAGGTAGCCAACCAGCGGTGGGATGCGAAAGCGGTTGGCGAGCGCCCCGAAGATGAATGCCAGCCCCAGACCGGCGACGATGGTGGCGATAAGGGGCGTGTCATGCGGCATTGTCTATGGAGCGCCTTTCGGGAAATGTCGGGTGTGCGCCGCCCGAAGCCGCCGCCTTTTTCAATATGGTGGAGGGGGTGCGGGCGACGCAACCCGCAAGACGTAAATTGGTGGCGCGAGGGGCTGAAAAAACGAAAGGCGCGCGCAGCGAAACCGCCGCGCGCGCCAATAGCGAATGATCGATGAGCGTCACGCCGCCTGCAGCATGGCCTCGATGTCGATCAGCGGGCGGTTGGTCAGTGTCTTTGGGATCTCCGCCTGCACCTTGTCGGTGACTTCCTTGTGCAATTTCTTGCGCATGGTGCCGAGCACCAGCGGTGGCGCGACCAGCACGATGTCGTCGAAGATGCCGTGATGGGCGAGCTTGTAGAGCCGGTCCGCGATCTCTTCGGCAAAGCGTTCCTTGCCCTGCCGGTGCCAGTCGGTTTCCTCAACCGCGCTGCGATGCACGGAGGGGCCGTCATTGTAGCGGCCGGGACTGTCGCTGCCTTGTTCGCGCGTTGCCGGATTGTCCTGTTTCATCTCCTGGAAGAGCTGCAGGTTCGGATAGAGATTGTCGCCCTCGTTCTTCAGGAACAGCGCTTTCTCGCCATCGGCCACCATGACCAGAAGGCCATGTTTCAGGTTGATCTTGCTCATTTGCGGGCTCCTGTTTGAAGGTTCAAATCCAGCCGACGATTGTCTGTTACGGCAGGGGCAGAACGCGTGGCGAAGCGGGAACGTTCCACTTCGTTCGCCGAGATCGCACGCAGCCATATCAAGCCCGATCTATCGTCCATCGGAGCAATGTCCGAGGTGACGGCTTTAATCTACTAGATTGGTAGAATTCAGAAAAAATAATTTTGCAGCTTGGCCGGCTCCCGGATAAAAGAGCCGCAGAACAAGGCCTGCGGTAGCAGCTTGAATCCGCCTGGTATGCGGATGTGGAATATTTTTCTCTTGGCCCTTTGGCTTGCGGAAAAGCGATTGCCTCCCGCAAGGGGATGCGCGAGTGGGTTCCTTCAGCTTTTTCGCGTCCGCGCCTAAAACTGCCGAATTGTTCCGGAATCTGTTCGTCATGCCGCACGCCAATCCCAAGCTCACCGCGTTCCCGGTCTTCATGCGGGTCGAAGGCGAAGCCGTGGCCATCGTCGGCGGCGGAGGCGAAGCATTGGCCAAGGCGCGGCTGCTTGGTCAGTCAAGTGCTGTGCTTCGCATCATCGCCGATGTTGCCGACGCCGAATTGCTGAGCTTCATCGCCGCGACCGGCGCCATCCGTATCGACGCCCCCTACGACGCCGCGCATCTCGAAGGCGCGGTCTTGGTGTTTGCCGCCAGCGGCGACGAGACGCTCGACCGCCGCGTCGCCGACGATGCGCGCCGCCTTGGCATTCCGGTCAATGCCGTCGACCGGCCGGAGCTGTGCGATTTCTTCACCCCGGCGCTGGTCAACCGCGCCCCTGTCGCCATCGCCATCGGCACGGAAGGCGCGGGTCCGGTGCTGGCGCAGATGCTGCGCAGCCGCATCGACCGCATGCTGTCGCCGTCGCTCGGGCCACTGGCAGCGCTTGCCGCGTCGTTCCGGGGTGCCGCCGAAAAGCTGCTGCCGAAAGGCAACGCCCGCCGCCAGTTCTGGAGCAGTTTCTTCCAGGGTGCACCGGCGCGCGCCGTCGAAGCCGGCGAGCTTTCGCAGGCGCATGACGCCGCCACCGATCTGTTGCTGTCGAAGGCTCCGGCTTCGGGCCATATCGCCCTGGTCGGCGCCGGGCCAGGTGCTGAGGATCTTCTGACGCTGCGCGCGCATCGGCTTTTGATGGAAGCCGACGTCATCGTCTATGACGCGTTGGTGCCGGAGGCGATCGTCGCCATGGGCCGCCGCGACGCCGAGCGGCTGCCGGTCGGAAAACGCAAGGGATGCCACACCAAGAGCCAGGCCGAGATCAATGCGCTGCTGGTCGAGCTTGGCAGGCAGGGCAAGCGCGTCGTGCGGCTGAAGTCGGGCGACCCGCTGGTGTTCGGCCGCGCCGGCGAGGAGATGGCCGCACTGCGCGATGCCGGCATCGCCTATGATGTCGTCCCCGGCGTCACCGCCGCCTTTGCCGCCGCCGCCGATTTCGAGCTGCCGCTGACGCTGCGCGGCGTCTCCTCGTCGATGGTGTTCACCACCGGCCATGATCTGAAGGGCAATTCGCTGCCGGATTGGGCCAAGCTCGCCATTTCCGGCGCCACCGTCGCCGTCTATATGGGCCGCTCGGTCGCCGCCGAAGTCGCCGGACGGCTGATCGAGGCCGGCCTGTCGCCGGACACGGCGGTTGCCGTGGTCGAGAATGCCAGCTTGCAGAACCGCCGCCGTTTCCACGGCACGCTGGCCGATTTGCCGTCGCTGGAAGCGCGCGCCGATCTGACTGGTCCGGTGATGACCATCATCGGCGACGCGGTTGCCGGCGCCAACTTTGAACGTTCCGAGCCGCTCGCGGCACATAGTCATGAGAGCGCCGCCAATGCGGCCGACGCAGAGGTCGAGCCATGAAGATACTGACCGCAAACCGCCTCTCCGACGGCATCGCCGTCTGGTACGCCGATGGTGGCTGGGCCGAGACGGTCGACCATGCCGACCTTGCCCATGACCAAGCGGCAGAGGACAGGCTGGAAGCAATCGGCGCCAAGGCCAACGCCAACAATCAGGTTGTCGACGTCAATCTGATCGACGCTGAAGTCGTCAATGGCATCGTCGTGCCGGTGCGGCTGCGCGAAAAGATCCGCGCCGCCGGCCCGACCATCCGGGAAGATCTGGGCAAGCAGGCTGCGCGGGCAGCTTAACAAAATACGGGCGGACGCGCCCTGAAAGACGAAACATGTACCGCTACGATGAGTTCGACCACGATTTTGTCCAGGCCCGCGTCGCCGAGTTCAGCGACCAGGTCGAACGCCGGCTGTCCGGCGAGATCACCGAGGATCAGTTCCGGCCGCTGCGGCTGATGAACGGCGTCTACCTGCAGCTGCACGCCTACATGCTGCGCATCGCGGTGCCCTATGGCACGCTGAACAGCGCGCAACTGCGCATGCTCGGCCACATCGCGCGCAAATACGACAAGGGCTACGGCCACTTCACCACGCGCCAGAACATCCAGTTCAACTGGCCGGCGCTGTCCGACATTCCGGCGATCCTGGCCGATCTCGCCAGCGTCGAGATGCATGCCATCCAGACCAGCGGCAATTGCATCCGCAACGTCACCGCCGATCACTTTGCCGGCGCCGCCGCCGACGAGGTCGCTGATCCGCGCCCCTATGCCGAGATCCTGCGGCAATGGTCGTCTGTGCATCCGGAATTCTCGTTCCTGCCGCGCAAGTTCAAGATCGCGGTGACCGGGGCCGAGCGCGACCGCGCCGCCATCCAGACGCATGATATCGGTCTGCATCTGAAGAAGAACGCCGCCGGCGAGCTCGGCTTTGCCGTCTATGTCGGTGGCGGCCAGGGCCGCACGCCGATGGTGGCGCGCAAGATCCGCGACTTCCTGCCGGAAGCCGACCTGCTGTCCTACTGCACGGCGATCCTGCGCGTGTACAACCTCTATGGCCGCCGCGACAACAAGTACAAGGCGCGCATCAAGATCCTCGTCCACGAGACCGGCGTCGGGGAAATCACCCGGCAGGTCGAGGCCGAATGGCAGGAGCTGAAGGACGCCGAGCTGAAGCTGCCGGAAGCCGACATCCGTGCCATCGACGCCTATTTCGCGCCGCCGGCACTGACCGCCCGGCCGGAAGGCGACGCGGCGATCAAGCTGGCGCGGCTCGATTCCAAAAGCTTCTCGGATTGGCTCGACCAGAATGTCGTGACCCATCGCCATCCCGACTATGCCGCGGTGACGATTTCGCTGAAAGGCATCGGCGAGGTGCCGGGCGATGCCACCGACAGCCAGATGGAAGCGGTCGCCGACATTGCCGAGAAATACGCTTTCGACGAATTGCGCGTCAGCCATGAGCAGAACCTGATCCTGCCGCATGTGGCGCGCGCCGATTTGAAAGCGGTCTACGACGCTTTGGTCGACATTGGCCTCGCGACGGCCAATTCCAACCTGATCAGCGATATTATCGCGTGCCCTGGCCTCGACTATTGCGCGCTGGCGACGGCGCGCTCGATCCCGATCGCGCAGGAGATTTCGCTTCGCTTCGCCTCGCTCGAGCGGCAGCGCGAGATCGGCGAATTGAAGCTCAAGATTTCCGGCTGCATCAATGCCTGCGGCCATCACCATGTCGGCCATATCGGTATCCTCGGCGTCGAGAAGAAAGGCTCCGAACTGTACCAGGTGACGCTTGGCGGATCGGCCGACGAGAACACCTCGGTTGGCGAAATCATCGGCCGCGGCTTCTCTTCGGAAGAGATCACGGACGCCATCGAGCAGATCGTCGACACCTATCTCGGCCTTCGGCTCGGTCCCAGTGAACGTTTTATCGACGCCTACCGCCGTGTCGGTCCCGCGCCGTTCAAGGAGGCGCTCTATGCTGGCGAAACCAAGGCCGCTTGACCGCATCGTCGACGTCGACGACAGCATCGCCGCCAAAGCGGCGGGCTTCGACGCGCTGTATGGACATCTGAGCCCGCTCGACATCATCGAACGCGCGGCGAGCGAATTGTTTCATGACGAGATCGCCGCCGTGTCGTCCTTCGGCGCGGATTCCGCCGTCCTGCTGCATATGATCGCCAAGGTCGACCGCACGCTGCCGGTCATCTTCCTGGACACCGGCAAGCATTTCGAGGAGACGCTGGGCTATCGCGATGCGCTGGTCGCCGATTTCGGGCTGACCAACATCAGGGTGATCAAGCCCGAAGACGCGGCGCTCGAGCGGGTCGATCCGACCGGCAATCTGCACCAGAGCAATACCGATGCCTGCTGCGACGTGCGCAAGGTCGAGCCGCTGGCGCGCGGCGTCGCCCCCTTCCGGGCCTGGCTGACCGGCCGCAAGCGCTTCCAGGCGGCGACGCGAGCCGCGCTGCCGGTGTTCGAGGCGGTCGGCCCGCGCGTACGCATCAATCCGCTGGCGCACTGGACGACATCCGACCAGGCTGACTACATGCGCGCGCATGCGCTGCGCGAAAATCCGCTGGTTGCGTACGGCTATCTGTCGATCGGCTGCTTCCCATGCACGCAGCCGGTGCAGCCGGGCGAGGATGCGCGAAGCGGACGCTGGGCCGGTCATGCCAAGACCGAGTGCGGCATCCATCTGTCGGGACTGGAAGTGTCGCTGACCGACGCATCCCTTTAAGCTATGGTGATATTCAGGTGAGGCTGGCCTGCAACGGCGGCTTCCGCTCGGAGGCCGCCGGTTTGGTGTGGACCGGCTTTCGCGGACTTTCGATTTTTAGGGCTTTAGGAATTTTCTATGACTGAACAGACCACAGCGGAGACCCGCCTCTGGACCCGGACGGGTTTTCGCGAAGACGAGTGGACACATGCCGAAAGTGCGGATGCACTGGCGGGCAATGGCCGCTTCATCCTGCCGTTGCAGGCATTTCTCGGCCTCGATGCCGAAGTGCGGCGCTCGGCCAAGGAGCGGCTTGGCGTCGCGCTGCAGCCCGGCGACCAGCTGGAAAAGATTGTGGATCTGCTCGACCAGCTGTCGCTGGTGGCGCTGGCCTTCCCGGCCTTCAGCGACGGCCGCTCGTTTTCCAAGGGCGAATTGCTGCGCAGCCGCTACCATTTCGAGGGCGCGGTCCGCGCCACTGGCCAGGTGCTCGTCGACCAGCTGCCGCATATGCTGCGCCTCGGCTTCGACGAGTTCGAAATCTCCAACCCGGTTCTGCTGAAGCGCCTCGAAGAAGGCCGCACAGGCGGGCTGGGCCTTTACTATCAGCCGACCGAAGCGTCGGAGCCGAAGGGGCCGAAATACTCCTGGCGGCGCGTTCGCAACAGCTGACGCAGCGGTAATTTCGCCTGTCTTTACAAAGACTGTGATCTCTTGGCTGTCCGGACGGAAGTATCCCCCAGGGAGGAAGCCGCGCTGATCGGCGGCAACACCAATGCAGCGACCATCATGATCGCCGAAAAGGCGGCTGACGTGATCAGGGCTGCAAGGTCCTGATGCGGAGCGCAAGGCAACCTGAGCAGATCTTCTGGGAGATGCAGCCGCCCCTTTGGTGCGGCGGTTTATTTCTTGTTTTATGCGATCCCGAGGGAAAGCGCTGCGCGGTTTTCCCGGGAAAACCGCTTCACTTTGCTGGAATGCTTTTAGGCCAAGGCCCGCGCTTCGCGAAACGAGATCAGCTTGCGGCGATTCTCGTCCCATAGCGCCAGCTTGACGCAGCGCAGGCTGTCGAGAAGCGTGACGCGGCCGATGCCGCGCAATTCCGGATAGTCGCGCAGCACTTCCTGCAACCGGTACCCCGGTACCTTGGCGGAGAGATGGTGCACGTGATGGACGCCGATATTGCCGGTGAACCAGTTCAGCACCGGCGGCAAATCGTAATAGGACGAGCCGTGCAGGGCGGCACGCTGGAATTCCCACTCTTCGTCCTTCGCCCATTCCGTCTCCTCGAACTGGTGCTGGACGTAGAACAGCCAGATGCCGGCCGATCCGGCCAGGATCACGATCGGCAAATGGACGATCAGGAAAGCGCCGGGGCCGACCAGCCAGATAAGCAGCGCTGCCGCAACCGCGATGCCGAGATTGGTGGTCATCGACGACACCCAGGGCGTCAGGCCGCCGCGCATCATGCCGACGGGCAGCCTCTGCTCGAAGATGAACAGCCAGATCGGCCCGAGGCCGAACATCACCAGGGGATGGCGGTAGAGACGATAGGCAAGGCGTCCCCGCCAAGACAGCCGGCGGTATTCAGCAACCGTCAACGTCCTGATATCGCCCATGCCGCGCTCGTCAAGATTGCCGGCGCTGGCGTGATGGGTGGCGTGCGCGCGCCGCCAGCAATCGTAAGGGGTCAGCGTCAGCACGCCGAGCGCGCGGCCGATCCAGTCGTCGGCAGTGCGGTTGGCGAAGAAGGAGCCGTGGCCGCAATCGTGCTGGATCATGAAGATCCGCACCAGAAAACCGGCGGCGGGAAGGATCAGGATCAAGCCCCACCAGTGGCCATAGGAATAGGCTGCCGAAGACAGCGCCCACAGCGTAACGAAAGGAATAAGGGTGATGGCGAGTTCAAGAGTGCTGCGTCGCCGGTCGGGCTTCTTGTAGCGCGCCAGGATCTTCAACCAGGCGCGCTTGCTGTTGGCGGCCGTCTCGGGGGAAATCATGTTCATCAGGAAGCATAGGCGGGGCGTCCCGCTGCTGCAAGGAAAAGCTCACGCGAAATTACTGCGCGTAATTGTCGCGCGATTGCATCGCTATTGACGGCGTTGGCCGCCGGCCATGCTGGCTTCTATGCCGTCCAGCCGATCGAGCAGGTCCCGGAAACGGGCGGGAATGTCGGCCTCGGTGCGGAAGGCCGGCAAGGTGCGCAAGAAGCGCGTCGTCGCCTCGGTGCCGAACTGGCGCCTGATGTCGGCGGCGAGCTCTTCGCTTCTGTTGCCAGTATTGCGGTCCATGATCTCAAATCCTGTGTCGGTTTCAAAACTCCTCCAAGCTTTGAATGGTTCCCCATAGCGGGGTATTGGCAAGCAAAGGCTGCCGTTACGGTAAAGTTTGAATTAATTTTGAACGTCTTTGCGTCCCGCACCAAGTCCGACGGGCAGCCCGCAACATTGTCTGCTGTTGGGCGTCCTTCTTGGCTTGCCCCTTGATTTTTGGCCGCCAAACCTCGATATCGGGCGCAAATCCAAACCATTCGAATGACGGGAAATGGCGATGAGCGACCAGACAAAAGACGAACGCGCGCCCGAGGATATTGAAACGGCCGAGGCCGAGCGCACGCAAGGCGGCATCGACGGCGACTATGAAGCGCTGGTGCGGCTGCTGAAGGAAAACGAGGAGCTGAAGGACCGCGCGCTGCGCGTCGCAGCCGAGATGGAGAATCTGCGCCGCCGCACCGCCCGCGACGTGCATGATGCGCGCGCCTATGCGGTGGCCAATTTCGCCCGCGACATGCTGTCGGTGTCGGACAATCTGCGCCGCGCACTCGAT
Organism: Mesorhizobium sp. M0037; assembly: GCF_040323635.1. Taxonomy (NCBI): domain Bacteria; kingdom Pseudomonadati; phylum Pseudomonadota; class Alphaproteobacteria; order Hyphomicrobiales; family Phyllobacteriaceae; genus Mesorhizobium; species Mesorhizobium sp. M0037. The sequence continues at coordinate 80,162 of NZ_JAMYVB010000019.1, forward strand.
GCTATCCCCGCCGAGGCGAAAGCGGCCGGAGACGCCGGCTTCAAGGCGCTGATCGACGGCGTCGAGATCACCGAGCGCGCCATGCTGTCGACGCTGGAACGGCATGGGGTGAAGAAGCTTGAGCCGGAAGGTGAGAAGTTCGACCCGAATTTCCACCAGGCGATGTTCGAAGTGCCCAATCCCGATGTGCCGGCCAACACCGTCGTCCAGGTCGTGCAGCCGGGCTATTCGATCGGCGAGCGCGTGCTGCGGCCGGCCATGGTCGGGGTCGCCAAGGGCGGCCCCAAGATCGCGGCCACCGAAGCGCCGGTCGAGCCGGGGCCGGTGAACGAGCAGGCCGAGAAGGATGCGTGAGTAGGGTAGGCAGTAGGGAATAGGGAAGAGGGAATAGGGAAGAGGGAATAGGGAAGAGGGAAGAGGGAATAGGCAGGCGTATCAATCGCGCGGCTTCGTGTTATTCATACTTTCCCTAATTCCCAATCCCTACTACCTCATGTCCCTGACACCCATCGACCTCCTCGACTATGCCGGCGTCGCCGTCTTTGCCGCGACCGGGGCGTTGGCGGCTTCGCGCAAGCAGCTCGACATTATCGGCTTCCTGTTTCTGGCCAGCGTCACCGGCATTGGCGGCGGCACGCTTCGCGACGTCATCCTCAACCTGCCCGTCTTTTGGGTCGCCAACTCCGGCTATGTGCTGGTTTGCGCGGCGGTTGCGGTGCTGGTTTTCTTCATCGCTCACCGCGTCGAATCCCGCTGGAAATGGCTGCTCTGGCTCGACGCCATCGGATTGGCGGCCTTTTCCATAATGGGCGCGGCCAAGGGGCTGGCCATCACCGGCTCGCCGGTCGTCTCCGTTGTTATGGGCGTGCTGACCGCTACGTTCGGCGGCATCCTGCGCGATCTGCTGGCCGGCGAGCCATCGGTGCTGCTCAGGCCCGAAATCTACGTCACCGCCGCACTCGCGGGCGCCGGCCTCTACACACTTGGCGATCTCGCCGGCCTGCCGCCGCTGGCCTCGGATGTCGCCGGCTTCGCCGCGGCTTTCCTGGTGCGCGGCGGCGCGCTGAAATTCGGCTGGACCTTTCCGTCCTACAAGAGCCGCCCGGGACGGCGACCGGAGGATATTCCATAGGGAGAGGGATTAGTGAGTAGGGAATAGTCGGTAGTCAGCAATTCGCGGCAGCCTTCACTACTGCCTACTGCCTACTGCCTACTGCCTCACGCCGCAAAGCGCTGCGCTTCCCCGCCATAATAGTTGACGTAGCGGGCGCCGATTTCCTTGACCGGCATCACCACGAACACATCGACGGTGGAGAACTCACGGTCGATGACGCAGCCGTCGCCGATGCGGGCGCCGACGCGCAGATAGCCCTTGACCAACGGCGGCATGGCCGCAATCGCCGCCTTGGCGTTGACCGCCTCGATCGGCATCAGGTCCATCGAGCAATAGCGCCCGGAGACCGCCCGCACATCCCAGGCGGAGTTGGTCCGGCAGTGATGGGCAAGGTAGGTGAGCGCCTCGGCATGCGCAGCCGGCACCGTGCCAGGGAACGAGGCACAACCGGTCATCACGCCGATCTCATAGTGGTTGATGTAGGCCCAGATGCCTTGCCACAGCGCCTCGATGGTGCGCTTCGAGCGGTATTCCGGCAGCACGCAGGAGCGGCCGAGCTCAAGGAAGCGCTGGCCGGGATGGCGGGCGATCAGCTTGGTCAGCTCGAACTCGCCTTCGGAATAGAAGCCGCCGGCGGTCGCGGCAATCTCTTGCCGCAGCAGGCGGTAAGTGCCGACGATGCGGCGATGCTCGGGGCCGGAGATCGAAGTGTCCAGCACGAGGAGATGGTCGCACAGCGGGTCGAAGCGGTCGGCGTCGCGCCGGTCCTGCGCCTGGAACAGGTCCTTCCTGGCGCCAAGCTCGTCATAAAACACCCGGTAGCGCACTTCCTGCGCGGCGGCGATCTCGGCCTCATTGCGGGCAAGCCGCACTTCGAGATTGCCGATACGGCCCAGCGGTGCGCCTGTTGCGACGGCATCGGCGTTCCGCGCGGCGAGCAAAGCGCCGCCTGCGCTGGGCCGAGTGTCACATTCCGGCATAACTGTGTGCACGAGTGATTCTCCTTCGAGCCATCCCTCTTGGCACGGGGATACGGTGTAGGTGCAACAGGATTGTGACAGTACCGTGATACGGCGCGACGGGCAATACTTCGTCGGCTGGCGAAAACCCTCATTCGGCTACCTACGTGACGCGAGGATTGCGCCAATGTCGCCTTGAAGCGCGTCGCGCTGGGACGATTCACGCGACCCGCTTCAAGTCTTTGTTTTGTGCATGTCGTCTTCTCAAAACCGGGGCCATTTTTGAGCGACATGAATTCAGGCGGCCACCTGGCCCTCGACGGCATGGACCAGCGCGTCGGGATCGAGCGGCTTGGTGACAAAGCCGCTGGCGCCATGGGCGAGCACGGTGTGGCGGGTCTTTTCCTGGCTGTCGGCCGAAAGCACCATGATCGGAACCGGCGGCACAGCCATTTCCTCCTCGTGGCGGCGGATGGCGGCGATCGCGTCCAGCCCGTCCATGACCGGCATGTGTAAATCCATCAGCACCACATCGAAGCGATTTTTCAGCCCGGCCTCGGTCACCGCCTCGACCGCGGCCTTGCCATTGCCGACCACTTTCACGCGATGTCCCGCCTTCAAAAGCGTGGCGCGGGCAAGCATGGCGTTGATGTCGTTGTCTTCGGCGATCAGCACCGACAAACCTTGCTGGCGCCCGCCATGGGCACGAAGCGAGGACGCGCGGGTCTTTTCCGGCTTGGGCGGCGGCAAGGCAGGGGCATGACTGGTCAGCAGCACGCGCAGCAGGGTTTCGCCGCGCACCGGCCTCGCCAGGAAGGTGGCGTAGCCGCTGGTGCGGAATTCGCCAAGCATGCCGCGGTCGGTCGGCGCGATCAGCGTGATCGCCTCGCAATCGGCAAAGCCACTCTGGCGCAGGCGCTTGAGCAGTCTGCCGTCGCCGTCCTCCAGGGCCGCGTCGATCAACAGCACATCGCAATGTTCGCCGAAGGGCGTCGCCTGGGAAGCGGTTGCGGCGACGTCGACGGCGCCGCCATGGGCGCGGATGGTGCGGGCGATGGCGTCGGCCTCGACGGCGTTCTTCGACACGATCACGGCGCGCCGGCCGGCCAGGATGTTCTGCCGGCTCTGCGGTGCTTCGGTTGCTCCTGCCGCCGGGATCTCGAAGACGAATTCCGATCCCTCGCCAAGCCGGCTCGACACCGAAATGGCACCGCCCATGGCGGCGACCAGGCGCCTCGATATGGCCAGACCGAGGCCGGCGCCGCCATGGGTGCGGGTCGAGGTGCCGTCGGACTGTTCGAACTCCTCGAAGATGCGCTCCATATCCTCTTCGCGCAGGCCAGGGCCGGTGTCGGCGACGGTGAAGCAGATGCGCTCGCTGGTCTCGGTGCGGGCCCGTGCAACCGAAACCAGCACGCCGCCGGTGTCGGTGAACTTGATCGCATTGCCGATCAGGTTGAGCAGCACCTGCCTGACTCTTCCCGGATCGGCCATGATCATCTGTGGCACGTCGGGCTCGACATGACAGCCGAGGCCGATGTTCTTGGCGAAGGCTTTCGCCGCCATCAGTTCGATGATGTTGTCGGCAATTTCACGCAACGATGTCGGCTGCGGTTCCGGGTCGAAGCGGCCGGCCTCGATCTTGGAATAGTCGAGCAGGTCTTCGATGAGCGCCAAAAGCGCGCTGGCCGAGGTCGAGATGGCGCCGACATAGGTGCGCTGCTCGGGCGACAGATTGGTGTCAGCCAGAAGCTTGGCCATGCCCATGATGCCGTTCATCGGCGTGCGGATCTCATGGCTGACGGTGGCGAGGAAGCGCGACTTGGCCTGGCTGGCATATTCGGCGCGCTCGCGCGCGGTGATCAGCGAGGATTCGGCGCGTTTGCGCGCGGTGATGTCGCGGGCAATCGCCCGGTGCGAGACGGCGCCGCTATCCTTGTCGCGTACCGACAGTTCGATCCACGAGAACCAGCGCGGACCGTTCGGGGTGCGTATGGAGACGTCGGTGGAACTCAGGCATTCATGATCGGAAAAGGCGGCGTCGGGGACGATGCCGACATCGATGCCGTGTTCGGCGAGGGTCCTCCCGGCAAGGTCGCGTTGGTCGGTTCCGACGAGGCTGGCGAAAACCTTGTTGGCGTAGACGATGTGGCCGTCGCGGTCGCGGTGGACGACGAGATCGCCGAGCGCATCGATCAGCCCGCGAAAACGCTCCTCGCTCTCCTGCATCTCCCACATGCGGTCGGCCAGCGTCTCGATCTCGGCGCGGCTGCGGGCCGCGGTTTCGTCGAGCAAGGCCGCCGCGCGGCGGACGGTGCGCCGGCTGCGCAGGTGCATGGCGACGCCGGCAAGGCCTGTCGCCAGCAAGCCAAGGGTGATGAAGATCGGAGCGCCGGTGAGGTGGGAGAGGCCCGCCAGCACGACACTGGCGACCACCGTCAGGAACGGCAGGCCCTCGGACGTGGCGCGCGGCAAATCCGGCGCCAGAGGCGGCGGCGCAACACGCTGCCGCTTCGCCGTCGCCGGACTCGGCCCGTCGACGCTTTCGGCACGGCTCTTCTCTTTCCTGGCGGACTCCGCGATCATGCGGAACTCCTTGCCAGATAGAGATTATGGAAAAGCGCGGCGGATCGTTCGAATTTTAGCGGTCATGCATTTTTGGCGGTTTTCCGCATCGCCTGATCTTTTCCGAAACCTGATTCCCTTTCGGGATCATGCTTCGGGAGCCTCACATATCGACAACCACGCGGCCCCTGATCTTGCCCTCGACGATGTCATGGGCGGCGGTGATGATGCCGTCGAAGCCGATGGTCGTCGACAGGCCGGCGAGCTTCTTGAGATCAAGATCGCTGCCGATGCGGCGCCAGGCTTCCAGCCGCACAGCCTTTGGCGCCGTCACTGAATCGATGCCGAGCAGCGAGACGCCGCGCAGGATGAAAGGGGCGACGCTCGACGGCAGATCCATGCCACTCGCCAGGCCGCAGGCGGCGACCGCGCCGCCATAGGCGGTCATCGACAGCACATTGGCCAGCGTGTGGCTGCCGACGGCATCGATGCCGCCGGCCCAGCGCTCCTTGGCCAGCGGCTTGGCCGGCTGGGAGAGTTCCTCGCGCGAAATCACTTCGGCGGCACCGAGGTCGATCAGATAGGAGCTTTCGGCGTTGCGGCCGGTCGAGGCGATGACGTGATAGCCAAGGCTGGACAGGATCGAGACCGCGACCGACCCAACGCCGCCGGCTGCACCCGTCACCACCACCGGGCCGCGATCCGGCAGGATGCCGTGCCGCTCCAGCGCCATGACGCTAAGCATGGCCGTATAGCCGGCGGTGCCGACCGCCATCGCATCGTGCGCGCTGATGCCGTCGGGCAACGGCACCAGCCAGTCGCCGTTGACGCGCGCGCGCCCGGCATAGGCGCCGAAATGCGTCTCGCCGACGCCCCAGCCATTGAGGATGACCTTGTCGCCCTTGCGCCAGTCGGCATGCGATGAGGAGAGGACGGTTCCGGCGAAATCGATGCCCGGCACCAGCGGCCAGCGGCGGATCACTGGCGCTTTCCCAGTGATGGCCAGCCCGTCCTTGTAGTTGACCGTCGTCGCCTCGACCGCGACAGTTACGTCGCCTTCCATCAGATCGGCTTCGCCGAAATCGACGATCTCGACCGATTGCTTCTTTTCGGCGTCGCGCGAAACGAGGATGGCTTTGAAGGTTTCAGGCATCTCTTCTCCTCGGCTTCGCAAAGGCTGGCGGTCGGCATTGGCTGGCTCTGGCCGAACTGTGCGGCGACCGTCCGGCGAGGTCAATTGGTCAAAAGAGTCGGGCCGTCAGGCTTCTGGGCCTTGCGGCTTGGCCTCGCGCCGCCAGCCGATGAACTCGTCGAAGACGACCAGCGCCGCGCCGACCGAAATGAAGGCATCGGCAAGGTTGAAGACGGCGAAGGACCATACCGGCGTGTGGAACAATATATAGTCGATGACGTGGCCGTAGACGGCGCGGTCGATCAGATTGCCGATCGCGCCGCCGATGATCAGGGCAAAGCCGATGCGGGCCAGCACATGGCCGGAGGGCGTGCGCGTCGCCAGATAAAGCACGAAGGCAACGACCACGACCGCGATGACGACCAGGCCGGTGTCGCCGAAGGACGAGAACATCGAGAAGGCGATGCCGGTATTGTAGGTGCGAAACAGCGCCAGGAATGGCACCAGGTCGAGCTTTTCCTGGAAGACGAGGCCGGTCTCGATCAGATGCTTTATCCACTGGTCGAGCGCGATTGCCACCACCACCAGCAGCGCATAGGGAGACCATGATTTCACGATGTGGCGTCCTCGGGGGCAAGTTTCAGCGCGCCGCGCCGGATCTCGAACAGCATGATTCCGGTGGCGACCGCCAAATTGAGTGAATCGGCGCGGCCGGCCTGCGGAATCCGCAGCAGCCGGTCGCAGCTTTCCGCCAGATTGTCGGGCAGGCCCTGCTGCTCATTGCCCATCATCAAGAGCACCGGTCCTCGGGAGAAATCGACCGAGCGGTAGTCGACCGCACCCTTCAGATGGGTGCCGACCACCAGGCCCGAGAAGCTGTTTCGCCAAGCCAGAAATGCTTCCGGCGTCGCCTTGGTCACCGGCACGGCGAAGATCGAGCCCATGGTGGCGCGCACGGTCTCGACAGAAAAAGGATCGGTAGTCTCGCCGACCAGGATGACGCCCTTGGCGCCGACGGCATCGACGGTGCGGATGACGGTGCCGAGATTGCCGGGATCGCGCACCCGGTCGAGCGCCACCCAGACGTCGCCGTCGTGAGCGCGGATGTCTCTTAGCGGCAGCAGTTTTTGCCGGAAGACGCCGACCACCATTTGCGGATTGTCACGGCGGGTGATGGCGACCAGCACTTTTTCGGACACTTCGAGCACGGTGCCGCCGGCGGCAACCGTGCGCGCCGCCACCTTTTCGACCGCCGCATTGCCGCGTCCGGCCTTGGCGAAAACCAGCGTCCTGATCGACCAGCCGAGGTCGAGGGCGTCGATGACCAGCTTCAGCCCTTCGGCCATGAAGGCGTTCTGCTGGTCGCGGAATTTCTTCTGGGCGAGCGCCTTGATGTCCTTGATCAGCGGATTGGCAAGGCTGGTGACTTCCTTGACCTGCCCGGGCGCACCTGCGTGCCGCTCATTCATTCGGGACTCCCGGGCATTCAGGTCTCCCGGGCATTCAGGCCACCCAGCGCGAAAACAGCGATGTCGACAGCGCCCGCCCGGCGGACTGCTCGCGGATGATCAGTTCGCCTGATTCAACCGTGCCGCCCATGCCGGCAAAGGTGTCGCGCATCAAGGCATGGATGGCGAAGAAGGAGGCGCGGATGGAATAGGCGGTCAGCACTATGGCGGCCGGTTTCGGCGTCAGGATCGCGCGGCAAAGGTCGGTCAGGCCGGGCAGGTCCTCGAACAACTGCCAGACCTCGCCCTTGGGGCCGCGGCCATAGGCGGGCGGGTCGAACAGGATGATGTCGTAGCGGCTGCCGCGGCGCTCTTCGCGCTCGGCGAATTTCACAGCATCGTCGACGATCCAGCGGATCGGCTTGCTGCCGAGACCGGCCATTTCCTGGTTTTCGCGCGCCCAGCCGACCGCCTTCTTGGAGGCATCGACATGGGTGACCTCGGCACCGGCGCGGGCGGCTACGAGAGACGCGAGCCCGGTATAGCCGAACAGGTTCAGCACCTTGACCGGGCGGTTGGCCGCCGCGATCAGGCTGGCCATATGGTCCCAGTGCGAAGCCTGCTCGGGGAAGACGCCGACATGGCGAAACGAGGTGAAGCGGCCGAGATAGTCGATGCCGTCATGCCTCATCGGCCAGGTCTCGCCCAGCGGCACCTTCGGAAAACGCCAGCGGCCGATGCCTTCTTCGTCGGTATCGCCGGTGAAGATGGCGTCGGCTCGGTCCCAGTCCCTGGCGGGCAAGGCCTTTTGCCAGATCGCCTGTCCCTCGGGCCGCACGATGCGGTAGGGGCCGTATTGTTCGAGCTTTTCGCCGGCGCCGCTGTCGAGCAGTGCATAATCCTGATTTGGCGCAACTTCGAGGATCACCGGCAGGCGCTCAGTGGGCAGGACGCCTTCGCGACGCGCCAGGATACGGGGGGCGGGCTTCGGATCAGACCGGTCGTCCGGTTTTGTTTCGTGGCGTTGCTGTCTGGCTTCGGGTCGGACTGGTACGGTGCCCGGCTGCGGCCGCGCCTGTTCGGTCCTGCCCTTTGCGGGCGGACGGTTGTCGCGGCGTTTGTCGCGAAAGGACTTCAAGCAGGAGCGTCTCCGGAGGCGGCAGGCCGCTTTTGACATAGGGTCACCGGCTGCGCAAACAAAATGGTCCAGCGTGCGAATGTCTGAGGTGGTGGACCTCGCTGAGGAAACAGGCAAATCTGGAATCATGTCCCGTTCCGAACGCCTGCTCGACTTGATCCAGATCCTGCGCCGGCATCGCCGGCCGGTGAGCGGTCGCACGCTTGCCGGCGAGATGGACGTTTCGATCCGAACGCTCTACCGCGACATTGCCACGCTGCAGGGGCAAGGCGCGCCGATCGAGGGCGAGGCTGGGCTGGGCTATGTGCTGAAACCCGGCTTCATGCTGCCGCCGCTGATGTTCACCGACGAGGAGATCGAGGCCATCGTTCTGGGATCGCGTTGGGTTGCCAGACAACCGGACAAGCGGCTGTCGGCCGCCGCCACCGACGCGCTGGCCAAGATCGCCGCTGTGCTGCCGGATGATCTGCGCGAGGACCTCGATGCGACCGCGCTTTTGGTCGGGCCGCACGGCGATGCTGTCGAAAGCATCGACCTTGGCCTGGTGCGCCAGGCGATCCGCAACGAGAGAAAACTCGGCTTTCTTTACCGCGACGCCGGCGGCGCCGCCTCCGAGCGCTTGATCTGGCCATTCGCGCTCGGCTTTTTCGACAAGGTGCGGGTGGTGGTGGCCTGGTGCGAGACGCGGCAGGATTTCAGACATTTTCGCGCCGACCGGATGTCGGGGCTCAACACCACGGATATCCGCTATCCGCGTCGTCGGCAGGCGCTGCTGAAGGAATGGCGCGCGACGCTGGACGCACCGAAGCGCCAGCCCGGCGCTTAATGCTCCTTTCTACGCCCTCGCAAGCCGCTGCTGCCAGAATCTGACAGTGGGGTCACCTATGCTCCTCCAATCGAAACCCTGGAGAGCAGACATGAACACCCCCAATTTCGTCATCCTTTATGTCGACAGCCCGGAGCGGAGCGGCGCCTTCTACGGTGCGCTGCTGGGACGCCAGCCGGTGGAGACGTCGCCGACCTTCGTGCTGTTCGTGCTCGACAATGGCTTCAAGCTCGGCCTGTGGTCGCGCCACACCGTGGAGCCGGCGGCCGCAGCCGCGGGCGGCGGTGCGGAGCTCGTCTTCGCGTTGGACCGGCCTGATGCGGTGGACGCCGCTTACACGGACTGGGCAGGACGCGGCTTGACCATCCTGCAGACGCCGACCGACATGGACTTCGGCCGCACCTTCGTTGCGCTCGATCCCGACAAGCACCGGCTGCGCGTCTACTGGCTGAACGACGGAGAACAGGCCAATGGGGAACAGGCCAATGGAGAACAGAAATGAGTGCGCACTGGATCGCTGTCGCTTCCGCCGAACATGTCCGGCGCGGCCGCGAGGCCGGCTTCATGCAGGTCAACCACGGCAAGGCGGCACCTTTGCGCCGCATCAAGCCCGGCGACGGCATCATCTACTACTCGCCGACCACAATTCTGCGCGAGAAGGACGGCCTGCAGGCTTTCACGGCAATCGGCACCGTGCGCGAAGGCGAGCCTTACCAGGGCGACATGGGCGGTGGCTTCACGCCGTTCCGCAGGGATGTCGAATGGGCCAAGGCCGAGGAGGCGCCGATCAAGCCGCTGCTCGAGCAGCTCGACTTCACCGCGGGCAAATCGAACTGGGGTTATCAACTGCGCTTTGGCCTGTTCGAAATTACGGCGCATGATTTCGCGCTGATCGCCGAGGCGATGGGCGCTGCCATGAAGGCCGACTGACCGGCCATTCCTACCATGAGAGGTAGCGGCAGCTTCCGAGACATTCGAGATGCTCTGCCGTTGCCCCAAAGCGGCGGATCGCCGGGAACTTTAGCCGACGTTGTTTCCTGACCGCAGGAAGCGGCGTGGACTCAAGCCGATAGCGCTACGAAACATGTAGGTAAACGCGCTTGGGGATTCGTACCCGAGATCGAATGCAACAGAACTGATTTTCTTGCCAGCAGAGAGCTGTGAGATGGCCTGGAGAATGCGGGCGTGTCTTAGCCACCGCGAAGGCGGCATTCCGGTTTCGGCTATGAACAGGCGTTCAATGGTCTTGCGGCTGGCCGAAGCGCCGGTGAGCCATTCATCAACAGAGACAATCGAACCCGGATCGTCCATGGCGGAATGCGCCAGATCGGAAATCCGCTTGTCTTTGGGCATCGCGATTGAAAGCGGCACATCCCTTGCCGCCAAAATTTCGTGAAAAAGCAGTTCGTGTAGAGCTGCCTCATGCGGTTTTGGGAGACTTGAGGAGTTGTTGTCTGGAATCGCGTGCATCAGAGCATGAAGAAGCGGCGTCATTTGCACGATACGGGGCGCTGCGCCCAACTTACCTGACTCCGCGCGGTTGACGTCGACATAAAGAATTTCGTTGCCCGTAACATATCGCAGCCAGTGTTCCACATCTGGCGGTATCCACACTGCCATGGCTGGGCTTAGCAAGAGAACGCGGTTGCGCGTGCCAACGTATATCGATCCGCGAATGGCGGAAAAGAACTGCCCGAAATCATGAGTGTGCCAGCCGAGATCCTGGCCAATCTCTTGGCTTTCGATTTCGCGGATATATCGAGGATGCGCTCCTGGATGCATCATCTTGTAACAACCAGCGGTTTGACGAATCCTAGATATTCATAAACGTATCATCGACATTAAGACACAACGATATCTCCTAAGCTGGCCGCCCGCGCTGATAAACGTACGGAGAGCAGCAGCCATGGTCGCCACGAGAACGCATGAAGTCGATGCCCCGGATTGGGCTGCTATCGTGATAGTCATACTGAGCGTTACAGCTTTTGCGGTTGCCCAAGGCCTGACGTTTCCGCTCATCTCTCTTGTGCTGGAAAGAAGGGGCGTGGCCGGAAGCCTGATAGGGCTAAATGCCGCTGCCTACGCGACCGGAGCTATCGTCGCCGTCCTGTGGATTGATCAGCTCACAGCTCGGTTTCGCGGAAACAGGCTGATCGTAGCGGCCCTGTTTATCTGCTCGATCAGCTTGGCGACATTCGCGACAATTGACTATTTGCCTATCTGGTTCATAGCGCGCTTCTTGATCGGCTTCTGCGCGAGCTTGATCTCGATTCTAAGCGGAGCGTGGCTAAATACTGCGAGTCCCGACCGGATACGTGGGCGTATCTCCGGATTCTACGGAGCGGGCATGTGCGCTGGCTTTGCCATCGGACCATTGGCCATTCCGCTTGTCGGCACGTCTAACGGTTCTGCTTTTGCCTTGGTGGCCGGTTACATTGCATTGATTGGCTTTGCTTGCGCAGCCTTTACCGGCAGTACCCGCACATCGCCTGAACGCGCGCCGGCAGGCGCGCTGCTCCGATTTATCAGCGCCGCACCCATTCTGGTTCTGATAGAATTGGCCTTCGGCTTTGCCGATATTGCCGCGATTTCAGGCATGGCGGTCTACTTCGTTCGCGTCGGCCACTCCGAAGCTTTCGCAGCATATGCCATTACCGTGCTGTCACTTCCCACCGCGTTTGCCCAGCCTCTGGTCGGATGGTTGCTGGACAAGACATCGCGTGCCGGTGTGACGATCTGCTGCGGCCTTTTAGGAGCGGTCGCGTTCCTGGCAATCCCGTTTTTGCAATCCGAGGCCGCTATCCTGGTGGTGTTCGCTATAATCGGCGTTGCAACATTCGCCTTGAGCACTTGTGCCCTCACAATCTTGGGCGAGCGCTTCGAGGGCGGGATGCTAGTAGCCGGAACTGCCAGCTTTTCTTTGGCCTACTCCATAGGCAGCGTTATGGGATCGACTGGAACCGGGTCACTCATGGACTGGATTTCGCCAAGAGCCGTACCAATAAGCGTTGGGTTGGGTCTCCTCGCTTTCACAATTCTAGTTTCTTTCAAACGCCCGTAGATTTGTCGGTCACCACTGACGTACGCGAAGCGGCGATTTGGCCCGAAAGCCGCCGTTCCGCTTCCCCACGCTTCTCAGTCGCTTGGTCTCCTACGCCTAATGTTTGGATGGGACCAAGGCGCGGGCAGCGCGGAAGCGGTCAGGAAGTTTGGTCTCAGGAACGGCGCCGGCGCCGGTGCAGGCAGACGCTACTGCTTGAGCGCGCTGTAGACGGCAATGCCGGCGGCAAGGTCCTCAAGCGCGGCGCCGACCGACTTGAACAGCGTGACCTCAGTGGGGCTCTGCCGGCCCTGTTTTTCCCCGCGCGCCAGCTCATGCAGATCGGCGACGATGGCTTCCGGCTTCAGCACGCCGGAGGCGAGCGGCTGGACGATGTCGCCGGCTTCCTTGGTGGCGCCGGCGCGGGTGTCGACATAGACGCGGGCGCGCGCGATCGCGTCGTCGTCGCTCTCGCGCATGGTCGGCGTGAAGCCGCCGACCAGATCGACATGCGCGCCCGGCTTGAGCAGCGCACCCTTGACCAGCGGCGTCGTCGTGATCGTCGCCGATGAGACGATGTCGGCCTCGGCGAGTTCGGCGTCGAGATCGCTTGCGGCCTCGGCGTTGAAACCGTCCGCGCGCAAATCAGCCGCGACCTTTTCGGCATTGGCGGGCGTGCGGTTCCAGATGCGGATGGTCTTGATCGGCCGCACCGCGGAGTGCGCCTTGGCGAGGAACGGCGACAGGGCGCCGGCGCCGACCACCAGAAGCCGCGATGCGTCCTCGCAGGCGAGATAGGAGGCCGCCAGCGCCGAGGCGCAAGCGGTGCGCCACTGTGTCAGCCGTTGGCCGTCGATCAGCGCTTCGGGCTCGCCGGTGGAGCCGTTGAGCAGGAGGTAGAGCCCCATCACCGCCGGTTTGCCGATGGCGTTGTTGTCGGGCGATACGGTGACGATCTTGACGCCGATATGACCCCCGACCGATGTGCCGGCCGCATGGAAGTCGGTCCACGCCGGCATCAAAAGCAGCGTGGATGTGGCACCGTCGGGCCGCTCGACCCCGTGATGATGGCGGACGGGTTGCACAGCACCCTCGCGGAAGGCCGCGCGCAATGTCTCGACCAGCCCGGGAAAGGTCAGCGCCTGGTCGACAGCGTCGGCCGAAATGGTCAGCATGCAAAACTCCGCGAAGGTAAAAGCGCCGGCTTCAGGCCGTTGACTTCGGCAGCGCCGGCCCGGTGGCCGCGCCCTGCTGCACGGCGGGTATACGGCTGACCGCCTGGCGCAAATTCTCGGCCTCGACCCCGCGCTGGCGCGCCAGCTTGCGGTAGCGGCCCTGCTTGACCCAGGTCGCCAGGCTGCCGACGACCATGCCGATGGCGAGCGCCACGAACAGGAAGATGAACAGCGGCAAGGTCAGCGTCAGTTTCGGATTGCCGGGGTTGAACGGGTCGAGCGTGAAGGCGACCAGCTCGCGGTTGGCGACGGCCAGCGCGATCAGGATGACGGCGAGCGGCACGAAGACCACGATAAGTATGAAGCGGTTCAACATAGAGATTCCCTGGAGAAGGCAGGCCTTGATAAGGTCGGCGCGTGGTCCGCGCCTACTTGCCGCCATTCAGCCTTTCACGCAATTCCTTGCCGGTCTTGAAGAACGGCACCCACTTCTCCTCGACCTCTACGGATTCGCCGGTGCGCGGGTTGCGGCCGGTGCGGGCAGGGCGATTTTTCACCGAAAAAGCGCCGAAGCCACGCAACTCGACCCGATTGCCTTCCGCCAGGGCATCGGTGATCTCGTCGAAGATCGCTCCCACGATGTTTTCGACGTCGCGCAGGAAAAGATGCGGGTTGCGCGTGGCAATGATCTGCACAAGCTCGGATTTGATCATTAGAAAGGTCCCCGTGAAAGCGCTGCGGTCAAATTATCAGGATGATTTTATTTGCTTTTTTACTCGCCCCAACCGGCAGATCAAGGGTGCCAGACGGAAACGAGACCGTCAAGAAACAAGCGATCCGCGCCAATTTCGTGAAGCACGTCGCTGCCGGCCTCCGACAGGCCGAGCGCGCTGCCGACGCTGCGCGCTATTGCTTTCGAGAACAGGAAGCCGCCACGCCGCTCGGTGTCCTTCCATTCCACCACCTTGAGCTTGGCGTCGACACCCTTGGTCGCCAGCCAGTCGATCGCCACGCTCTCGCCGCCGACAGCGTCGATCAGACCGTTGGCAAGGCCCTGGCGGCCGGTGAAGATCGAGCCGTCGGCAAGGGCCAGTGCCTGATCGCGGGTCATTTTGCGGCGCTCGGCGACGATGCCGACGAACCAGTCATAGCTGTCGAGGATGAGCTTGCGGACCATGGCTCGCTCGTCTTCATTGGTCGGCTTGAAGGGCGAGGGCGATGCCTTCAGCGGCGAGGATTTCACTTCCTCGAGCTTGATGCCGACCTTGTCCATCAGACCGCTGACATCGGGATACTGGATGAGCACACCGATCGAGCCGACGATCGACGTCTTGCGGGCAACGATATGGTCGCTGGCACTGGCGATCATGTAGCCGGCCGATGCGGCCAGCGTGCCGACCTCGGCCACCACCGGCTTGTCGGCGGCAAGCTTGCGCACCTCCTCGTAGATCGATTCGCCGCCGACCGTGGTGCCGCCGGGCGAATCGATCGCCAGGATGACGCCCTTGACCTGCGAGGATGTGCGGATGGTTTCCAGCCGCTTGATCAGTTCCTCGTCCTCGGTGATGGTGCCTTCGATCCTGACCTTGGCGATGTGGTCGACGGAAGAACCGCCGAGGTCGCCCCCATAGAACCAGCTTGCAAGCGCAATCACCCCAAGGGCCACGATGGCAATGGCGGCGCCGCGCCAGAAGGTCAGCTTGCGCCGCAAGCGGCGGCGGTCGATCAGGTCGTCGGCTCTCAGTGCCATGGTCTGCCTCACAGTCGGTGGGAAGCGATGCTTTTAAAGCAAGCGTCCGCGCCCGGCTACCTCTTCCTCAAGAGCCTGCGACGAAGCGACCTTCACGACGGAGGCATTTCAGGAAAAAATGACGCGGCGCGTTCGTTTCTGCTATGAAGTGACGAAATTGTGTCGCCTGAGTTCCGTCTGTAAAACAGCGGCCGTCACATTTTTGCGGTTTTCCTCCGCTTGTGCTTGCTTGCGGGGGCCGGCAACCCACCTATAGCAGGTGTTTTGGCGGACAAGGGTTTATTAGAAGTCAGTCATGCTTGCGCGATCGAACGAACCGACCAATGCCGATGCGGCCTTGGCGCCCACGGCGCCAGCGGGCACGCGCGGCGACGCCTTCGACCGCGCCCAGCGCCACTCGCGCCGCGTGCGCGTGCTTAAGTTTGCCGTGCCGGTGCTTGCCGCCGGGATCGCGGTTGCGTTTCCGGTCTATTCCTATCTGGCGGCGCCGATCAACATTTCGATACAGGCAGACGGCACCGCTTTCGCGGATGGCAAGCTGGTGATGGCCAATCCGAAGCTCAACGGCTTCACCAAGGACAAGCTGCCCTATTCGCTGACGGCCTTGCGCGCCATCCAGGATGTCGGCAAGCAGGACATCATCGAACTCGAAGGCATCCATGCCAAATTGCCGCTGACGGCCGACAATGTGGCGACCGTCGACGCCAAGCGCGGGATCTACAACAGAAACGCCAACACGATGGACATGACCAGCGACGTTACCGTCACCACCACCGACGGCGTCGCTGCCATCTTCAAATCGGTCTTCCTCGATATGGGCAAAGGCTCTATGAAGACAGGTGATGCGGTCGATGTCAGCCGTAACGGCTCGCGGATCACCGCGGGTTCAATGTCGGTCGAAGACAATGGCAAGGTCATCGTTTTCGAGAACAAGGTAAGCGTTCACATCGATCCGGCCACTATGAAGGCGGCAGAGGCAAAGAGCGGAGAAACGAATGCGTCCCAGTAATTCGGCACGGCTAGTCGCCGCAGCTTCGGCCTTGCTGTTGCTGGGTATGGCGCCGTCCTGGGCTCAGTCCAGCGCCAGCAGCCAGTCCGGGCTCAAACTGTCGGGCGACCAGCCGATCCAGATCGAGAGCGACAAACTTGAGGTCCGCCAGGCCGACAGCATGGCGCTGTTCAGCGGCAACGTCACCGTCACGCAAGGGCCAACGCTGCTCAAGGCCGGCAGCATGGAGGTCTACTACGTCAAGGACCCCAACGCCGCCAAAGGTGCTGCCGCCGGCGCTTCGGCGATGACCGGTTCGGCCAATATCGACCATCTGGTGGTCAAGAACAAAGTCTACATCAAGTCGAATGACCAGATCGCCACCGGCGACAACGCCACGTTCGACATGAAGACGCAGGTGCTAGTTCTGTCGGGCAAGGAGGTCGTCTTGTCCCAAGGACCCAACGTCCTTAAGGGCTGCAAGCTCACCGTGCAGATGAAAAGCGGCCTTGCTCAGGTCGATGGCTGCGGCGGGCGCGTCATCATGTCGATGACGCCGCCACCGAAATCCGAGGCCCCGAAGCCCGAATGACTGGCGTGTCTTCGCTGCTGACCCGCCTTCCGGGACGGGCGGCCAGTAAACTTGCAGCACCGGCCACAGTCACCGTTGATTCCTCGAAGTTCAAGGGCACCCTGATCGCCAAGGGTCTGACCAAGAGCTACAAGGGCCGCAAGGTGGTCAGCGGTGTCACCATCGGCGTGCGCGCCGGCGAGGCTGTCGGGCTGCTCGGGCCGAACGGCGCCGGCAAGACCACCTGTTTCTACATGGTCACCGGCTTGGTGCCGGTCGATGAGGGCACGATCGAGATCGACGGTTTCGACGTCACCTCGATGCCGATGTACCGCCGCGCCCGCCTCGGCATCGGCTATTTGCCGCAGGAAGCCTCGATCTTCCGCGGCCTGAATGTCGAGCAGAACATCCGCGCCGTGCTCGAAGTGGTTGAGAAGGACCGCAAGGTGCGCGAGCGCAATCTCGACGAACTGCTCGAGGAATTTCACATCAGCCATCTGCGGAAGTCGCCGTCCATGTCGCTGTCGGGTGGCGAGCGGCGGCGTCTTGAGATCGCCCGAGCTTTGGCGACGCGCCCGGCCTACATGCTGCTCGACGAGCCGTTCGCCGGCATCGACCCGATTGCCGTCGCCGACATCCAGCAGTTGGTTCGTCATCTAACGGCGCGCGGCATCGGCGTGCTGATTACCGACCACAATGTGCGCGAAACGCTCGGCCTCATCGACCGCGCCTACATCATCCATGCCGGCCAGGTGCTGACTCATGGCCGTGCCGACGAGGTGGTGGCGAACCCCGATGTGCGCCGGCTCTACCTCGGCGAAGGTTTCACGCTCTGAGCGTGAAATTTGTTTCCTGACGTGATTTTTGCCGCCCCGCCGGGCTTTTTTCTCCGATTTTGCGTGAGATAATGCTTCGGTAGGGGCCTTTTGCCATCGTTCGCCTTGACAAGCAAAAGCCGGGCCAGTTTCTATGGAAGGTCGGGAAAATTCATTTTCCGGCAGCTTCTGATGTGTAGGCTTCCGGGTGCAGAAGGGCGTTTGAAACCGAACCATGGCGTTGGCGGCGAAACTACAGCTACGACAATCCCAGTCGCTGGTGATGACGCCGCAGCTGATGCAGTCGATCAGGCTGTTGCAGCTCACCCATGTCGAGCTCGACCACTTCATCGACGACGAGATCGAGCGCAACCCGCTGCTGGAGCGCGCCGAGCCCCAGGATGACGCCGCAAGCGACCAGGTGCAGAAGGGCGATGCCGCTCCTGAGCCTGCCGCCGATGGCGACTGGTTCGAAAACGACACGGCGTGGAGCGCCGAAGCGATCTCCGACAAGCTCGACAGCTCGCTGGAAAATCTGTTCCCCGACGATCCCGGCACCAGCGAGCGGCTCGGTCCGGACCTGACGGCGCAGTGGAAGTCGGCCACCGGCAATAGTTCGTCCGGTTCTTCCGAAGGCTTCGACGTCGGCGACATGGCAGCCGCGGCGATCACGCTGCGCCAGCATGTCGGCGAGCAGATCGCGCTTGCCTTTGCCGATCCGGCCGCAAGGCTGATCGCAGCCGAACTGGCCGACGGCCTGGACGAGGCCGGCTATCTGCGCGCCGATCCCGCCGAGATCGCCAAACGGCTCGGCGCCGATCAGGCGATGGTGGCCAATGTGCTGGCAGCCTGCCACACATTCGAGCCGGTCGGCCTGTTTGCGCGCGACCTTGCCGAATGCCTGTCGCTGCAGCTTGCCATGCGCGATCGTCTCGATCCGGCGATGAAGACGCTGATCGGCAACCTAGAACTCCTGGCGCGGCGCGATTTCCAGACGCTGAAGCGGCTTTGCGGGGTCGACGAGGAGGATCTCCTCGACATGTTGGCCGAAATCCGCGCGCTCGACCCGCGCCCGGGCATGGCGTTTTCAGGAGGCGCCAGCGACGCCATCGTCGCTGATGTCGAAGTCCGCGCCGCCAATGACGGCAGCTGGACGGTCGAGCTCAATGCCGAGACGCTGCCGCGCGTGCTGGTCGATCACATCTATTTCGCCCAGGTCTCGCCGCATGCGAAGAATCAGGCGGAGAAGGATTTCCTGGCCGAATGCCTGCAGAATGCCAACTGGCTGACGCGCAGTCTCGACCAGCGGGCAAAGACGATCCTGAAAGTGGCGTCGGAGATCGTGCGCCAGCAGGACGCTTTTCTCGTCCATGGCGTGCGCCAGCTCAGGCCGCTCAACCTGCGCACGGTGGCCGATGCCATCGGCATGCATGAATCGACCGTCAGCCGGGTGACGGCCAACAAATACATGCTGACGCCGCGCGGCGTGTTCGAGCTGCGTTATTTCTTCACGGCCTCGATCGCGGCGTCGGGCGGCGGTGATGCGCATTCCTCGGAAGCGGTGCGCGACCGCATCAAGCAGCTGATCGACGAGGAAAAGCCCGCCGATGTGCTGTCCGATGACGCAATCGTCGACATGTTGAAGGAAAGCGGCGTCGATATTGCCCGGCGCACGGTGGCCAAGTACCGGGAGGGTATGAATATTCCCTCGTCGGTGCAGCGGCGGCGTGAAAAGCGCGCTCTGGCGAGCGCGGGGCGCTAGGTCTGCTTGCCCGGCAGGGCTTTTGCTATGGCTGGATTCCACAACTTTCCGACCTCAAAGCGCATCGCGCTGAAACGGATTCATACGACGCGCTTTAAGTCTTTGTTTTGATGCATGTCGTTGTCCCAGAACCGCAGCGCACTTCTGGGCGACATGCATTAATTGACAAGCTGCAATGAAGTGTCTAGAAGCCCGCCCGCATGAGACGGGCTCGCGGCCCGCATGCGGATGGTCCGTCACGATGAAGGCCACGGGACGGCCAAGAAGGCGGATTGTGATCAACCGGAAAGTTCGGATCTAAAATCGGCGCGAGTTGACGCCGCAAAGCTTGTGCGCACGGATCACGAGTATAAACTCTGGCCAGTTTGAAGCCTGAGCAAGGAAGGTCAGTTTTCAGATGAAATTGCGCATATCGGGTAAACACATGGATATCGGCGATGCGCTGCGTACGCGCATTACCGATCGTGTCGGCGAGGCGATTGGAAAATATTTCGATCGCGGTTTTTCAGGGCACGTCACGGTCATCAAATCGGGGTCGCGTTACTCGGCCGATTGCATGATCAGGCTGGATTCCGGCGCTTCGCTGCAGGCAACCGGCGATTCCCAGGATCCGACACTTGCCTTCGAGGCGGCCGCGGACCGCCTCGAAACCAGGCTGCGGCGCTACAAACGCCGTCTGAAATCGCACAATTCAGGCAATGGAAATGGTGAAATCACCGACATCGCCTATACGGTGATGGCGCCGCTGACCGATGACGATGAGGACATTCCGGAGGACTACGCCCCGGCCATCGTCGCCGAATCAACCATGACGCTGCAGACCATGTCGGTGGCGTCGGCGGTTATCGAACTCGACACCAAGGACAGCCCGGTTTTCGTATTCCGCAACGCCGGAAACGACCACCTCAACATCGTCTATCGGCGGCCGGACGGAAATATCGGCTGGATCGACCCGTCGACGACCAAAGTCGCACAGGCGTGACGACAACGAAAATGGTCGCACAGGTGACGACAATGGTCGCACAGGGATAATAGCCAGCCGCGCGAGGGGCGAGGACTGGCGACGGCAGGCGAATAAGGGATTTCAAATATGGATCTGAGCGATCTTCTCAACGTTCCGGCGATCTTGCCGGCGTTGAAGGCGAACTCCAAAAAGCAGCTTCTGCAGTTGCTGTCCGAGAGAGCGGCGGCGATTTCCGGCATTCCGGAGCGCGAAGTGTTCGACACCATCCTGCAGCGCGAACGGCTGGGCTCCACCGGCGTCGGCAACGGCATCGCCATTCCGCACGGCAAGCTCGCCGGGGTGAAGCGCATCGCCGGCGTCTTTGCCCGGCTGGAGACGCCGGTCGATTTCGAGGCCTTGGATGACCAGCCGGTCGATCTGGTGTTTTTGCTGCTGGCCCCGGAAGGCGCCGGCGCGGATCACCTCAAGGCACTGTCGCGCATCGCCAGGGTTTTGCGCGACGCCGACACGGTGGCCAAGATCAGAGGCACGCGCGACGCGGTCGCCATCCACGCACTGCTTTCGGACACGCAGGCCTCGCACGCCGCCTGAAGTTCTTCGGATTTAAGTCTTCCAGGGGCCGCCGAAGGCGGCCCTCTCCATTTCAACCGCCAGCAGTCGCCTTAGTGAATGGCGACCGTGGTCAGGTCGTTTTCCATGGCGCCGGCCAAAGCCCGGTCTTTCGCATCCGAAAGCAGGATTGGCTGGCCGTTGGCGGCAAACAGGGCCCACAGGACCATGCCGGGCGCGATTTCGCCCAGATTGGGGAAGCGGCCGAGCAATTCGTCGCTCGAGACCTTGCGCAGATAAGCGACCGAGCCTTCGCCGAGATGGGCGAATTCGCCGCTGGTCATGATGATGGTTTCGTCAGTTCTGGTCATTTCAAGCCTCCTTGGCGCGAGGACGCCGCTCAAGGCCATCCCGCATGAGAGCCATCGGTAAAGATCAGTCTTTCACCGATATATTTATTTTCCGTACCAGCCGTTCGGTATCCGGCCGATCGAGATCGATCGACAAAAGGCCGTTCTTCAGTTCCGCTGCGATCACCCGCATGCCGTCGGCCAGCACGAAACAGCGCTGGAACTGGCGCGCGGCGATGCCGCGGTGGAGGAATTCGCGCTCGGTGTCGTCGGTTTGACGGCCGCGCACGACCAACTGGTTTTCCTCCGTGGTGACATCGAGATCGCTTTCGGCGAAACCCGCGACAGCCAGCGTAATGCGCAGCCTTTCGGCCTTGCCGTCAGCACCGCTGAGGCGCTCGATGTTGTAGGGAGGATAACTGTCACCGGATTTCGCCAGTCGTTCCAGGGTCTTTTCCATGGCATCGAAACCAAGGAGAAGCGGGCTGGAGAAGGGCGTCATTCGGCTCATGTTACACTGTCCTCTTTGGAGCGACATAAACTGGAAAAACCCGGATGGCATTTTTCCCGATGGTCTTGATATGGTCCGCGCCGCGGCCAAGTTCAAGCCGCCGAACACCCCCGCCAAAAAGACTCCCCCGCATAAGGAAATGAAATGCCCCAGACCCGCAAGATCATCATCGACACGGATCCCGGCCAGGACGATGCCGTCGCCATATTGCTGGCGCTCGGCAGCGCCGAGCTGGAGATCGTCGGCATCTCTGCTGTTGCCGGCAACGTGCCGCTGAAATTGACCGAAAAGAACGCCAGGAAAATCTGCGAACTGGCCGGCCGGCCCGACATCAAGGTCTATGCAGGCGCCATCCGCCCGTTGGCGCGCGAGCTGGTCACCGCCGAGGAAGTGCATGGCAAGACCGGCCTCAACGGCCCGCAACTGCCCGATCCGAAGATGAAGCTGCAGGGCCAGTATGCGGTCGACTTCATCGTCGAGACGCTGATGAAGGAAGAGGCCGGCACGATCACGCTGTGCGCGCTCGGCCCGCTCACCAATGTCGCGCTGGCGCTGATCCGTGAGCCGAAGATCGCGCCGCGCATCAAGGAAATCGTACTGATGGGCGGCGGTTTCTTCGAAGGCGGCAATGTCACGCCGACCGCAGAATTCAACATCTATGTCGATCCGCAAGCCGCCGACCTGGTGTTCAAATCCGGCATTCCGATCGTCATGATGCCGCTCGACGTTACCCACAAGGCGCTGACCACGGCCAAGCGCACGCAGGCCATCCGCCAGCTCGGCACCCGGGTCGGCACCGCGACGGCCGAGATGCTGGAGTTCTTCGAGCGCTTCGACGAGGAGAAATACGGCACCGATGGCGGCCCGCTGCACGACCCCTGCGTCATCGCCTATCTGTTGAAGCCGGAGCTGTTCAAGGGCCGCAACTGCAACGTCACCGTCGAAACCGCCTCCGAACTCACCATGGGCATGACCGTGATCGACTGGTGGGGCGTGACCAAGCGGCCGAAGAACGCCATGGTGATGCGCGACATCGACCATGACGCGTTCTTTGCGCTGCTGGTGGAGCGGTTGGCTCGGCTTTAAGCCTGCCTTGATACAGATCGTTCGCCCAGGGGCTTAGCGCTTCTGGGCGATACCTGTGCACTTATTCGCGAAGCAGGCGGTATGTTTCGGTATCGTTGCGGCGACGCTGCCGCTCGATCGAAACCTTGGAGCCAATGGCTCTCGGCACTGTCGTGTTGTCATGTGCAAACACCAGGCCGTCATTTTCATCGAGGCGAATTCCATACAAGTAACGGAACCCGCTGCCGATCGCGACCTCGGGACTTGCAGGAGCGTTGAGAACGTTGACCACTGTACCGGTCAGGCGTTCGACATTGACGATGGGGCTGCTTTGCCTCGCAATCGGGATGCCAATTGCAAGGGCGCAAACGCCCACGACGAGGATGGTGATGAGGATGCCCCTGAGGTTCTCCTGCAGGGTCATCCAGGCAAGGGAATGCCGAGCCTTGGCCAATGCGTATCACCTGACAGCAAGGACGCTGCGTTTCACTGGTATCGTGACCGGCGGTAGTTCAATTTGCGAACCTGTAGAAGGTCGATCCATTCTCGCGCGTGACGCGCTCCAATCTTGCCGGCGCGCCGATCAGATGCGGGAGGTCGTCTTCGACAAGAATGGACGAACCGGTTTCGAGTGCAACCAGATAAAGCGTGCGGCCGTTGTCTGAATGGGTACTTTTGACCGTTGCGTCGATTAGCTCGACCGACCGGATGGGGCTCGCATCATTCGTCCATTTGTAGAGAGCCGAAGGAACCATCACCGCAAACAGGACGACGATCAGGACCACGCCGGGCGCGTCCCTTTTTATGCCAGCGTAAGTCCATGACATCGACGTGAATCCCCCCACGCCGATTCATGTGGTGGCGTGAAGACTGACTTTCAATCAGCCTTCACGTACCGGCTCCGTTGGGAACGACCGTTGGCGGTCGTCACTTCGCCTTCGAAAAAGCCAGCCACAGGCCGCCGCCGACCAGAAAGCTGCCGCTGATCCTGGACATCAGCTTGATGCGGCTGGCCGAGAGCAGGCGTCCGGCGCGGCTGGCGGCGAGCGCGTAGGTCGAGTCCGAGGCGGCGGCAAAGATCATCGCGGTGAGGCCCATGACGACGATCTGTAGCGTGTAATTGCCCTGCGGGGCGATAAATTGCGGGAAGAAGGCGCCGAAGAACACCAGCGTCTTGGGGTTGCTCAGCGCCACGAGCAGGCCCTGCAGGAAGAAGCCGCCGCGCGGCTTTCTCGCCGTGCCGTCGGCATTCAGCGTGCCCTTGGCGCGGAACATCTGCACACCCATCCAGATCAGATAGGCGGCGCCGATCAGGCGCACCCACTCGAACCAGTGGCCCATGCCCGATATCAGCGTGTTGAGGCCGATGCCGACGATGGCGATCATGATGGCAAGCCCGGCCTGCGTGCCGGCGACATTGGCAAGGCCGGCGCGGTAGCCATGGCGGATGCTGTTGGCGATGATCAGCGTGACAGTCGGACCGGGCACCAGGATGATGACGATGCAGGCAAGGACATAGGCAGCGTAGAGTTCCAGCGACATGGGGATTTCCTCGAGGATGCGCTTAGGCGGCTGGCTGCAATCAATGCATGGCGGCGGGGCTGGTGCAAGCCGGTCGCAGACCGTGCCGCCCCTCGCGTCAGGACGCCCCCGCCTGCCAAGGCAAGGTCGCCTCATAGGCCGCGCCGGCCCTGAGCACGGCGAGGTCGCCGCGCGGGCGTCCGATCAACTGCATGCCCATGGGACGGCCTTTGTCGTCGAAGCCGACCGGCACATTGAGCGCAGGACAGCCGCCGAGCGTGGCGAAGGCCGAAACCTGCATCCAGCGATGGTAGCTGTCCATCGTCCGTCCGGCGACCTCACTTGGCCAATGCGTGCCGACTTCGAAAGGAAACACCTGCGCCGTCGGCAGCGAGATGAGATCGAAGTGCTCGAACAGCGACAGCAGCGTCCGGTGCCAGGAGGTGCGGATGACCGAGGCCGCGCGGATCTGCGGCGCCGTCAGCCGCATGGCGTTCTCCACCTCCCAGACGGCTTCCGGCTTCAGCAGGGCGCGCTTGTGCGGGTCGTCATAATGGACTTTCAGCGCCGAGCCGCTGCTCGCCTGCCGCAGCGTCACGAAGGCTTGCCACAGTGCCTCGAAATCGAAATCCGGCAGCAAGGGCTCGGTCAGGAAGGATGCCTCCGCGAAGCGGCCGAGTGCGGCCTCGCACAGATCGAGGATGCCAGGCTCTACCGGCAGGTGACCGCCGAGATCACCGAGCCAGCCGACGCGGCCGCCGCTTGCCGGCGTTGCCAGCCCTTCGAGGAATGAACCAGGCTTTTCCCAGGACAAGGGCGCATGCGGATGGTAGCCCGCCTGCACATCGAGTAGCAGCGCCATGTCGCTGATGCTGCGGCCCATCGGCCCGTCTATGCCCATCTGAGCATGAAAGACTTCCAGGTCCGGCCCTCCGGGGACAAGGCCCTGCGACGGGCGGAAGCCATAGACATTGTTCCACGCCGCCGGATTGCGGAGCGAGCCGCCGAAATCGCTGCCGTCGGCGACCGGGACCATGTCGAGCGCAAGGGCGACCGCTGCGCCGCCGCTCGAGCCGCCGGCGGTGAGCGCCGGATCGAAGGCGTTCAGCGTCGGGCCGAACACGTTGTTATAGGTGTTGGATCCCAGCCCGAATTCGGGAACATTGGTCTTGCCGATGATGATGCCGCCGGCCTTGCGGATGCGCTCGACGAAGAAATCATCCTCCTGCGGCACGAAATCGGCGAAGATCGGCGAGCCGAAACTGGTCCTCAAGCCGCGCGTCATGGCGAGGTCTTTTATCGCCATCGGCAGGCCAAACAGCGAGCCGGCCGGCCCGCCTTGCGCTAGATGCGCGTCCGCCGCGTCGGCCTCGCGCAGGATGTCGGAGCGCTCGCGCAACGAGACGATGGCATTGACCAGCGGGTTTTGCCGCGTCGATGCGGTCGAGGAATGCGGCGACCAACTCGCGCACGGACAGGCGGCGCAGCCGGATCGCCTCGGCCAGGTCGACAGCGGACATCCGGCAGATGTCGCCGGCGGGGGGCACGGCGTGCTTCGTTGCGGGGCGCAGGGCTGTCATCCGGCGTTGTTGCGCAGGGCGGTGTCCACATCCGCCGCCAGCGGGATGGCCGGCTGGGCGCCGGGCTTCAGGCAAGCGAGCGAGCCGGCGGCTGCGGCGCGGGTGAGAGCCTGCTCCAGCGGCAGGTTGGACGCCAGCCCGGCAGCGAGATAACCGCAAAAAGTATCGCCGGCCCCGACCGTGTCGACCGGCGTGATTTTCAGCGCCGGCACGGTCAGGAAATCCTCCGGGGTCGCCGCCAGCACGCCGTCGCCGCCGAGGGTGACGACGATGGTGCGGCCGGTTTTGCCGGCGAAGTCGCGCATGCGCGCCGGGCGGTCTCGGCCTTTCAGCGACAGCGCCTCGCCGTAAAGGTCGAATTCGGTTTCGTTGGCGACGGCGTAGTCGGCCTTGCCGAGCAACGCTGCCGCCTCGCTACGGAACGGCGCGGTGTTGAGCACGGTGACCGCGGCGGCGGCGCGTGCGGCGTCAAGCGCTGCATCGACAGTCTGCAACGGGATCTCGTGCTGCAGCAGGACGACGTCGCCCTTCGCAAGGAAAGCCTTGGCGAGATCGCCGGGCAGCACCGAATCATTGGCGCCCGGCACGACGGCGATGACATTCTCGCCATCGGCGCCGACGAGGATCAGCGCCGTGCCGGTGGAGGCGAAGCTCTGGCCGACGCCGGAGAGATCGACCTTGCCGGCCACGAGCAAAGCGAGGGCTTCGGTTGCGAAATTGTCCTTGCCGACGGCGCCGACCATGCGCACCTTGGCGCCGGCGCGCGCCGCAGCCAGCGCCTGGTTGGCGCCCTTGCCGCCGGGCGCGGTGGTGAAGCCGGAGCCGCGGACCGTCTCGCCCGGCGAAGGCAGGCGGTCGACATTGGCGATAAGGTCGAGGTTGATCGAGCCGACAACGATGATCAAGAAAGCCTCCTGCGGAATGCGCGGGAAGCTAACCTGTAAGCCGGCGGCTTGCCAGAGCGTGCGGATGTTTTGCGCCGGGAGCTCGCAAAAAGAAAAACACCGGCGAAGGGATTTCGCCGGTGTTGTTTGATGCGGGCAGCTTCAGGACGCGGTCTGGCCCGCTTCCCAACCGAGGATGGCGCGTTTGCGGGTCAGGCCCCAGTGGTAGCCGGTGAGTGCGCCGGACTTGCCCAGCGCCCGATGGCAAGGGACGACGAAGGACAATGGGTTGGCGCCGACCGCCGCCCCCACCGCCCGGCTGGCGTTTGGCGCGCCGATCCTGGAGGCGATCGAAGAATAAGTGCAGGCCTTGCCCATCGGGATCCTGAGCAGCGCGTCCCAGACGCGCAGCTGGAAGTCGGAGCCGATCATCACCACGCGCAGCGGCTGGTCGGCGCGCCACAATGTCGGATCGAAGATGCGCGCCGCATAGGGCTGGGTGGCGCTCATGTCCTCGACATAGGTGGCGTTCGGCCAGCGGCCCGACATGTCGGCGAAAGCCGCCCGCTCGCCGCCCGGATCGTTGAAGGCGAGCCCCGCAAGGCCACGGTCGGTGACCATGATCAGGGCGATGCCGAAGGGCGAGATGTGGTAGCCGTAGCGGATGGTCAGGCCAGCGCCGCGCGTCTTGTAGTCGCCCGGCGACATCGCTTCATGGGTGACGAACAAATCGTGCAGCCGGCCGGGGCCGGACATGCCGAGTTCGAACGATGTTTCGAGGAGCGGCATGCCGGAATCGAGCAGTTTGCGGGCATGGTCGAGGGTGACCGCCTGCAGGAAGGCTTTTGGCGACAGGCCGGCCCAGCGGGTGAACAGTTTTTGCAGGCCCGTGGGTGTCTCGCCGACATCGGCTGCCAGGGCTTCCAGCGAGGGCTGGTCGCGATAGTCGAGGCTGATCTTCTCGATGGCGCGGCGCACGACCTCGTAGTCGCTGCCCTTGGGGGTGATGTCGTGCTGCAGGATCGCTGTCGGTTTCATCTGCGTATTCATGGTCATCTGGGCGTTCATGGCAATATCTCCTTGACCGCGAATATCGGTCTCTCCGCCCCTTGCAACCACCCGAAACTTGCCTTGTTGCCGCCTGTTCCCAGATAAATACTGGATTGCGCCCCGGGAGATGCCAATGGCCGGCGAAAGGGTGAATCTGAGCGGAGCAAGGGAGACCTTGCTGATGACGCTTTATGGCAAGGCACTGGAAAGCCGGCTGCCGCATTCGCTGCTCGGGGATCGCTTCGCCGACGAGGCCGTGCGCAAGATCGACTATGATTTCTCGCACCTCAAGGTCGACACCAATCTCGGCATCGGATTGGCGATTCGAGCCAAGACCTACGACGTGCGAGTTCAAGACTTCATCGCCAGAAATCCCGGCGCCATCGTGCTGCATCTCGGCTGCGGGCTCGATACGCGCATTTTCCGTGTCGATCCACCCGAAGGCGTGGAGTGGTTCGATGTCGATTTTCCGGATGTCATCGCGCTCCGGCGCAAGCTTTACCCGTCCCGCGACCATTACCACCTCGTCGGCTCTTCGGTAACCGACCCGGACTGGCTGGCAGAAGTGCCGCGCAATCGTCCGGCCGTCGTGGTGATGGAGGGGTTGACGCCTTATCTCCCGGTAGAGGAGGGGCCACGGCTGCTGTCACGCCTTGTCGCGCATCTTGCCGGCGGCGAGCTGATGTTCGACGCCTACAGCCGCTTCGGCCTGAAGATGCTGCGCCTCAATCCGACCATCAGGGCGACGGGCGCCGAGGTTCACTGGGCGATCGACGACCCGCAGGTACTGGAGCGTGCCGTTCCGAAGCTGCGCTTTGTCGACGATATCTCGGCCTACAGCGCGGAACGCACAGCGCACATGAGCTGGTCCGCAAAACTGTTCATCGGGCTGTGGAGGCATATCCCAGCGCTGCGCAAGGTCGGCCGGATCTTGCGCTATCGGTTCTAACGCCGGCTCATCGTGTCTTGGCAGTTGCCAGGGCGCGCGAAAATGCAGTGGCAAAACTCTCGCGGGAGTCGGGGTCCAGGAATGACCCGATCGGCACATTCTGTCCTTGTGCTTCCACCGTCATCCTGGTGATGCCGATCTCGGCACGGCGAGCGACGGAAAAGCGCGCCCAGAACGGGTTGAAGCGATGCGCTTCCGACTTTCCCGAGGGCGCCGTCTTGCGGATGTCGAGGCTGGTGCGCGACACCGACACTTCCTCGCGGGCACGGGCGGCACGATAGTTGGCGCGGAAGGCGATGTAGACGGCGATGACGTCGAGGCCGAAGAAGCCGAACACCGGCCAAGCGCCGCGCGACAGGAAAAACGCCCCGGTCACCACCCAGCCGAACAGCAGCGCGCCCATCAGCACGGCAAAGCCGGTGCGGCCCAGCGAGCGGTGCGGTGTCAGCAGCGCCTGGAAGAATGGCTCGTCGGCCTGAAACGAGGCGTTTGTGTCGCTCATCCCAGGATATTATAGGAAGGGAATGGCCAGCCCCAAGTCCAAAAATCTTTCCCTATCCAAAAGTGAACTGCCGCCCGGGCGGCGCGACGGCTCGAATGCCAAGCCGCGACCGGCGCCGGCGCGGGTCCGTTCGCTCTACAGCGCGGCCGAGGTGCATGAGATCTTCCGGCGGTTTTCGGTGCAACGGCCCGAGCCGAAGGGCGAGCTCGAGCATGTCAACGCCTTCACGCTGCTGGTGGCCGTGGTGCTGTCGGCGCAGGCGACCGATGCCGGCGTCAACAAGGCGACGCGGGCGTTGTTCAAGGTCGCCGACACACCTGAAAAGATGCTGGCGCTGGGCGGAGCCAGGGTCGGCGAGTACATCCGCACGATCGGGCTCTGGCGCAACAAGGCCAAGAATGTCGTGGCGCTCTCGGAGGCGCTGATACGCGATTACGGCGGCGAGGTGCCCAGCGAGCGCGATGAATTGGTCAAGCTGCCGGGGGTCGGTCGCAAGACCGCCAATGTCGTGCTCAACATGGCATTCGGCCAGCACACGATGGCGGTCGACACCCATATTTTCCGCATCGGCAACCGCCTCGGCCTGGCGCCAGGCAAGACGCCCGAACAAGTCGAGCAAGGGCTGCTGCGGATCATCCCGGACGAGTATATGCGCCATGCACATCACTGGCTGATCCTGCATGGCCGCTATGTCTGCAAGGCGCGCAAGCCCGATTGCCCGGCCTGCGTCATCGCCGATCTCTGCAAGGCCGAGGTGAAGACGACAGACGTGCCGGCGCCGCTCGTGGAAATCGCGGCGCCCGGCGTCCCGACAACTAGCTTTCCTCCACGAACACCTCTTCGCGCTTCTTCTTGACCGACGGCAGGAAGACGACGACGAGCACGGCCAGTGCGACGAGCAGCAGGCCGGCGCTGATCGGCCGCGTCACGAAGGTCGAAGGGTCGCCGCGCGACAGGATCATGGCGCGGCGCAGGTTTTCCTCGAGCAGCGGGCCGAGCACGAAGCCGAGCAGCAGGGGTGCGGGTTCGCAGCGCAGCTTGGTCAGGATGTAGCCGAGCAGGCCGAAGAATGCCACCGCGTAGAGATCGAAGGCGTTGGTGTTGACGCTGTAAACGCCGATCGAGCAAAACGCCATGATGATCGGGAAGAGCACATAATAGGGGATCGTCAGCAGCTTCACCCACAGCCCGATCAGCGGCAGGTTCAGCACGATCAGCATCAGATTGCCGATCCACATCGAGGCGATGATGCCCCAGAACAGCGCCGGCTGCTCGATCGCGACATTGGGGCCGGGCACGATGCCCTGGATGATCATGGCGCCGATCATCAGCGCCATGACCGGGTTGGCCGGAATGCCGAGCGTCAGCATCGGAATGAAGGAGGTCTGGGCGCCGGCATTGTTGGCCGATTCCGGGCCGGCGACGCCGGCGATGGCGCCCTTGCCGAACTCCTCCGGGTGTTTCGACACGCGCTTTTCGACCGTGTAGGAGGCAAAGGCCGCAAGCACCGCGCCGCCGCCGGGCAGGATGCCGAGCGCCGAACCGATGATCGTGCCGCGCACGATGGGCGCTGCCATCGCCTTGAAGTCGTCGCGGGTCGGCATCAGGCCGGAGACCTTTTTGATCATCACCGAGCGCTCGTGCTCATTTTCGAGATTGCGCAGGATCTCGGCGACGCCGAAGACGCCGACCGCCACCGCGACGAAGTTCAGCCCGTCGGCATATTCGCGGATGCCGAGCGTGAAGCGCGGCGTGCCGGTGTAGATGTCGGTGCCGACAATGCCGAGCAGCAGGCCGAGCACGACCATCGCCAGCGCCTTGACGATCGAGCCGTGGGCGAGCGCGATGGACGAGACGAGGCCGACGATCATCAGCGAAAAATATTCGGCCGCGCCGAATTGCAGGGCTATTGCCGTCAGCGGCGGGGCAAAGACGGCGACGAGGAAGGTGGACACCGTGCCGGCGAAGAACGAGCCGATCGCGGCGATCGCCAGAGCCGCCCCGGCGCGACCGTTCCTCGCCATCTGGTAGCCGTCGATCGCGGTCACGGCCGAGGAGGATTCGCCGGGCATGTTGATGAGAATGGCGGTGGTCGAACCGCCATACTGGGCGCCGTAGTAGATGCCGGCCAGCATGATGAGGGACGACACCGGGTCGCCGATCTGGAAGGTGATCGGCAACAGCATGGCGATGGTTGCGGTGGCGCCGATGCCGGGCAGGACGCCGATCAGCGTGCCGAGCAGGACGCCGATCAGGCAGAAACCGAGATTTGCCGGCGTGGTGGCCGTCGAGAAGCCGAGTTCGAGGTTCCTGAGGAGGTCCATCTCAGCGCCTCACAATGCCAACCATTGGGGCAACCAGGGGCCGAAGCGCTGGAATGGCAGCCCGAGCGCGTAGCTGAAGACCAGCACCGAAAACAGCGTCAGGCCGGCCGACAGCAGAAGTGCCGTCAGCGGCTTCATGCGGGCGCTGGCAAAAGAGGCGATCAACGCCGTCAGGAAGATCGACGGGACGAAGCCGAGGCCGCGCACGGTCATGCCGAAAAAGATCGGCGCCGGCAGGATGAACAGCATGCCGCGCCACGCAATGGGGCCGATCGGCTCGCCCTCGACGCGCACCGCCTGGACGAGGATGATGGCGCCAAGCACGATCAGCACGGTCGCCAGCACCAGCGGGAAATAACCCGGTCCCATGCGGAAGGCGGTGCCGATTTCGAGGCCGAGCGATTGTATCGCGAAAAAGGCGCCGAAAAAGATGAACAGCGCGGCGCACAGGCCGTTTGTCCTGTCGATGGCGAAAGGTTTCATGGCGGTCCTCCCCTGACCCTTGCAACGGGCTTGCCGTTGCAAATGTGAAAACGGACGTCGAAGCGAAAACGGGGCGCCGGCAGCGCCCCGTTCAAGCCTCAGTCGGCGTATTGGCCGGCGGCTTCGATGATCGGCTTCCAGCGCGTGATCTCGCCTTCCAGCTTGGCCTTCAGCGCTGCCGGCGTCGCGTCGGCCTCGGACGACGGCTTGGTGCCGAGTTCGGCGAAGCGGGCGATGACGTTGGGGTCCTTCAGCGCGACCTGGAGCGATTTCGACAGTCGGCCGGTGATCTCGGCCGGCGTGCCCTTCGGCGCATAGAGGCCGTGCCAGATGCCGACCTGAACCGCGGGCAGGCCGGCTTCGATGGTCGTCGGCACGTCCTTCACCACGTCGAGGCGCTCCGGCGTGGTGACGGCATAGGCCTTGATCGTGCCGCCCTGGATCTGCTTGGTGGTGTTGGTGGTCTGGTCGCACATGATGTCGACCTGGCCGCCGAGAAGGTCGGTCATGGCCGGGCCGGTGCCCTTGTAGGGCACGGTGACCAGCGGCGTGCCGATGGCGCTCATGAACAGCATGCCGCACAGATGCGAGGCAGCGCCGATGCCGGCGTTGGCGACGGTGATGGTGTCCTTGTTGGTCTTGGCGTATTCGACCAGCCCTTTCAGGTCGACCGGCTCAAGGTCCTTGCGGGCGACGATCGCCATCGGCACCTCGGTGACGAGGCCGACATACTCGAAGGCGTTCAGCGTGTCATAGGCGAGTTTTCTGTAGAGGGTCGCGCTGGTCGCCATGCCGATGTGATGGAGGAGCAGCGTGTAGCCATCCGGGTCGGCGTTGGCGACGCGGCCGGCGCCCAGCGTGCCGCCGGCGCCGCCGACATTTTCGACGATGATCTGCTGGCCGAGATCCTTCGACATGGCTTCGGCGACGAGCCGCGTGACCGTGTCGGTCGGACCGCCGGCCGCAAACGGCACGACGACGGTGATGGTGCGCTCGGGATAGGTCTGTGCGCTGGCGGTGAACGAATAAAGCGTGACGGCCGCGGCGGCGGCCAGGGCGGCTACAATTTTCCTCATCGTAATTCTCCTCCCAGGATATCAATCTCCGATCGCTGTGCAGGTCAGGCAGCGAGGGTGCAACAAAGGCAAGCTAACAGATTGTCGCCTGACGCAAACTGCAAAATAAAGTCGTGCGCAACCATGGCGATCAGTGGGGAGTATGCCCGGAGGAGATGGGTTTGGTGTTGGCGTTGCTTCAATAACCGTAGCCGCGCGCCATCGCCGCCGCGAAGATCGGGATCAGCAGGAAGATGAAGGCTTCGGCGCGCACATAGGTCTTCACCGAGGCGAGTTCCGCAACCGGCACCTGAAAGCCGGGATTTGCACTGGCTTGCCGGTTCCAGGAGATGAAGCGGATGGTCGGGATGATCGACAGCAGGCCAACGATGCCGAATGCCGCCATCTTGGCCCAGAACACCCAGTTGTAGACGTAGAATTCCCAGCCCTTCAGGCCGTAGATGACGCGGCAGATGCCGATGATGATGATCAGCATGGCGATGATGCCATAATGGCGGTCGATGCCGGCAAGCCGCTTGAGCGTGGCGGCGGAGAGGTCGCCGCGGATCAGGACAAATTCGGCGCCGATGATGCCGGCCAGCGACAACACCAGCAGATGATGGAAAATGGCAAGCACGAGATCGGTGGTGTCCATGGCGTTCTCCTCCCATTGGCGGTATCGAGACCGGCCCTTGCCGGACCGGTTGCGAAAGGTAGCATCGTTCGGCAGAATTCCCAGAGGCGGACCTGGGTTGGACCATCGGCGTCGCCATCCTGACAGCTGGGGTTTTCTGAAATGACCGGACTGAAGCGCGCCCTGAACCCGATGCCGGACGACATCCGCATCGCCCTGACCGAAAAAGGACTGACAGCGGCCTACGAGGCGCGGCCGGACTACCAGAAGAACGATTATCTCGGCTGGGTCGCCCGCGCCAAACGCAGCGACACCAGGCAGAAGCGGCTCGACCAGATGCTGGACGAATTGCGGCGCGGTGGGCTCTACATGAAGATGGTCTGGCACGGCTGAAAGTAAGCCGACGCTGTTCGCTTCGACCGCCTGGTCGCGCCAGGCCGTTCGGAAGCTTCCCTGGCTGAATGATGATCCGGCTTGGCCCTTGTCCGGGCGCGCTCGTTTGCTAAGCGCTGACCGTCAACGGAGGCAGAGTTTCATGGGCAGTCCAAAAACAGCCGGCGTCCCGGTTCTCGAAACGGAACGGACCATCATGCGGGCGCACCGGATCGAAGATTTCGACGACTATGCTGTCATGTGGGCCGACCCCGTCACCACCCGTTTCATCGGCGGCAAGCCGCGGACGCGGGAGGAAAGCTGGATGCGGTTCCTGCGGCATGCCGGCCTGTGGTCGCTGCTCGGCTACGGCTTCTGGGCGGTCGAGGACAAGGCCAGCGGTCGCTTCATCGGCGAGGCCGGATTCCACGATCTGAAGCGCGACATCGAGCCGTCGCTCGAGGGCATTCCGGAAGCCGGCTGGGCGCTGGCGCCGCAAGCACATGGCAAGGGTCTTGCCAGCGAAGTCGTCAGAAGGGCCCTGGCCTGGGGCGACGAAACCTTTGCCGGCGCGAGAACCGTCTGCATCATCGATCCGGAAAACACCGGCTCGTTGAACGTTGCGGCAAAGTGCGGCTACACCAAGGTCCTGGAAACGACCTATCACGACGGGCTGACGATCCTGCTCGAACGGCGGGTGTGAAGCGCTTCATCGACGCAATTGCCTCGCGCTGCTAGGATTGGCTATTCTAATCTAGCTAGCAATTCCTGTGGGAAAACCGCTCACACTTTTCCTGGAATTGCCCTTTGGGGGAGCCGACCATGCGTGCGATCAATGCGATATTTCTGAAGCTTTTCTGGGCGGGGCTGCTGCTCCTGGCGGCCGTGCAACTGGCGGGCGCCGATGCGACGGTGCCGACCGCCGACATCGAGGGCGGTGCCGACAATCATCTGGCCAAGCGCTACGAGGGGTCGTTCATCGTCTCCTACGAAAAATTCGCCTATACCGATTTTACAGTGCCGCTGTCGCCGCTGAAGCCGAGCGCCGATCCGGATGCCCGTGACACGATGAACAACCGTGTGTTCGCGCCGGACAAGAAGGCTGAGGTCGAAGGCGCGCTGACCCGCATCGCCTATGTGCTGCCGGCCGAGCGCTCCCCGCTCGAAGTGCTGCGCAACTACCAGGATGTGATCGCGGCCGCCGGCGGCGAAGTCCTGTTCGAATGCAAGAAGGAAGAGTGCGGCGGCGCCGCCGACCGGTCGTCGAGCGGTGGCGGCGGCGACATGAGCCTGATGATGTATTTCTTCCATGAAAGCGACGTCAAGGACGCGGCCTTTTCCAATGGCGCCTGTGCGGTAACCACCGGTATCAACGACCAGCGCTTCTTCGCTGCCAAGGTGCCGCAGGATGGCGGCGACGCCTATGTCACGGTTCAGGCTTATTCGCTGATCGACGACCTCTACTGCAAGGAACTCAACGGCCGCACCATCGCCGTCGTTCAGGTGCTGGAGCCCAAGGCGCGCGACAAGAAGATGGTGGTGGTCGAAGCGGCCAAGATGGCGGATTCGCTGTCGGCCACCGGCTCCATCTCGCTCTACGGCATCTTCTTCGACACCGACAAGGCCGACATCAAGCCGGAATCGGAACCGACGCTGAAGGAGATCTCGACGCTTCTGACCAACGAGCCCGGCATGGCGGTGATCGTCGTCGGTCATACCGACAACCAGGGCGCCTTCGACTACAATATCGATCTGTCGTCGCGGCGGGCGCAGTCGGTGAAGGCGGCGCTGGTCTCGAAATACGGCATCGATGGCGGCCGGCTGACCGCCGCCGGCGCCGGCATGATGGCGCCCGTCGCCAGCAATGACGGCGAAACCGGCCGCGCCAAGAACCGCCGTGTGGTGCTGGTCAAGGCGAACTGAGGCCGATCACGGTTTCAGCGCCGGCTAGGCGCGCTGCCTGCTCCAGCATCGAGGCATCCTCGCCGAAGGCGCGGGTGGCGCGAGCGGCGGCCTCCAGCACGTCCGGTGTCATGCGGCGCAGGAACGCCGTATCGACGCGTGTCGACGGGCCGGCGAGCGTCAAGGCGCCGAGCAGAACGCGGCCCGGTCCGAACACCGGCACCGAGACGCCCGCCGTCTCAGGGTCGCGGTCGCCGATCGACAGATAGTGGCAGGCCTTGCGGATGGTCTCGTATGGTTCGCCCGGCTGGCCTGAAAACGCTGCCAGCACGCGGCCGCCCGAGCCGGTGAGCAACGGCAGCAGGTCGCCTTCCCGGATCGTGTAGCGGATAGGATGCTTGGATTCGACGCGGTAGAGACAGGTGCGGGCGTCGCCCGAGCGGACATAGAACGCCACGCTTTCCCAACTGCGTTCGGCAAGATCGCGCATGATCGGCAGCAGGATGTCGACCGCCACGACCGAGCGCTGGTAAAGCGCGCCAAGCCGAAAGGTGGCGGGTCCGATGCGGTAGCGGCCATCGTCGAGCCGCTCCAGCAACTGCCCGCGCAGCAACGAGTTCGCCAGCCTCAAAATGGTGCTTTTGTAGAGCCCGGTGCGCGCCGCGATCTCGGCCAGGCTGAGCGAGCGGTCGGCGGTCGCGAACGCATCGAGAATGGCGATCGCACGGTCGAGTGCGGCGACGCCATCTACCTGTAAGGGCTGGGATCGCGCTTCGGTCATCTCACGAACAGTTTCATTCCAGTTTACCTGCTCGGACAAAGGCCGGCCGAAGCGACTGTGCCGCACATCCATGGTTCTGTCTAGTAGAACAGCGTTCCTGTTGACAGAACGCACCGAAATCGGCATGAATTTTTGCCGAGCGGGTCTGTTTTCAGGCTACGTTTCTGGCAGGCACCGGAGGAGGTGTCGTGATTTGGAGGAATCCCATGCTGAACAGACGCAGATTTTTGATGAGCACCGCGGCCGCAGGCGCTGCCGGATTCGTTGCAACGCATTTGACGCCCGCTTTCGCTCAGGATGCACCGCAGATCCAGATCTTCGTGCCGGCCGCGCCCGGCGGTGGCTGGGACCAGACGGGGCGCACCATCGACCAGGTGCTGCGCAGTGAAAAACTGATCTCCGGCTCGCAGATCACCAATGTCGGCGGCGCCGGCGGTACTGTCGGCCTGCCGCAGTTCATCAGCCAGTGGAAGGGCAAGGGCAATTCGCTGATGGTGGCCGGCATGGTCATGGTCGGCGCCATCATCGCCAACAAATCGGCCAACAACCTCTCCGAAGTGACGCCAATCGCTCGCCTCACCGGCGAGTTCGAGGCGCTGGTGGTGCCGGCGGATTCGCCGTTCAAGACGGCCGGCGATTTCGTCGCCGCGCTCAAAGCGGATCCGACCAAGGTTCCGGTGGCCGGCGGCTCGGCCGGTGGCTCCGACCACATCCTGTTCGGGCTGATCGCCAAGACGGTCGGCGTTCCGGCAACCAACCTCTCCTATGTGCCTTTCGCCGGCGGCGGCGAGGCCCTGTCGGCGCTGCTCGGCAACCAGGTGGCGGCCGGCATTTCCGGCTTCGGCGAGTTCTCCGAGCAGGTCAAGGCGGGCGCGCTTCGGCTGTTGGCGATCTCCGCCGACAAGCGCCAGGACGGCATCGACGCACCGACGATGAAGGAAGCCGGCATCGACGTCGAACTGTTCAACTGGCGCGGCGTATTCGCACCGCCAGGCGTCTCCGACGCCGACAAGGCGGCGATGGTCACGATGATCGAGACCATGGCCAAGAGCGATGCCTGGGCAGCCGAATGCAAGAACCGCAACTGGACCCCCATCCTTCTGACCGGCGACGATTATGCGAAATTCCTCGTCGACGACACCGCCCGCATCACCGCGATCCTCAAGGATCTCGGCCTCGCCTGACGTCTTCAGGGGCGGCCACGGCCGCCCCTTCCGACATTAGCCTGCGGCATGGACATATCATGCGCTGGGAGTGAAACTGCGGATGCGGCCGGCGGGAGGATGCCGGCCATCTCGGGAGGACATCGATGAGCACCAGCGACCAGCAGCCGGCGCCCCCGCGCCTTGCCATGCCCGAATTGTTGATCGGCATCGGGCTTCTCGCCTGTGCCGCGGCCGTGGCGTGGCAGACCCTGGCGATCCCGGTTTCGCCGCTCTATTCCAAGGTCGGGCCGACCGTCTTCCCCTACATCACCATGACAGGCATGATCGTGCTTTCGCTGCTGCTCATCGTCGCCGCGTTGCGCGGCGGCTGGCAGCCGCAGGAGGAAAAGGAAACGCCGACCGACTGGAAGGCCATGGGCATCGTCGTTGCCGGCCTGGTCGCCAATCTGGTGCTGATCCAGCCGCTCGGCTTCACCGCCGCCTCGGTCATCATGTTCGTGCTCGTCTGTTATGGCTTCGGCAGCAAGCACACGCTGCGCGATGCGCTGACCGGCCTGATCCTGGCGCTTGCCGCCTATTTCGGCTTTGCCAGGGCGCTCGGCGTCAACATTGGCGCCGGCTTCATCGAAAACCAGCTGAACACGGTGATCGACGCGATCATCGCCACTGTGAGGGGCTGACGCCATGGAGACGCTCGGCCATCTCGCCCACGGATTTTCCGTCGCTTTCTCGCCGATGAACCTGCTGTGGTGCCTGGTCGGCACCACGCTCGGCACCGCCATCGGCGTGCTGCCCGGTCTCGGGCCGGCGCTGACCATCGCGCTGCTGCTGCCGATCACCTACCAGGTGGCGCCGGAGGCTTCCTTCATCCTGTTCGCCGGCATCTATTACGGCGCCATGTATGGCGGCTCGACGACCTCGATCCTGCTCAACACGCCGGGCGAAAGCGCCACCATCGTCACCGCGCTGGAAGGCAACAGGATGGCCCGCTCGGGTCGCGGCGGCGCGGCACTGGCGACCTCGGCGATCGGCTCCTTCGTCGCCGGCACCATCGGCACGATGGGCGTCGCCTTCCTGGCGCCGGTGGTGGTGAAGTTCGCGCTGGCCTTCGGGCCGGCCGAATATTTCTCGCTGATGGTGCTCGCCTTCATCACGGTTTCGGCGGTGCTCGGCTCGTCCTCCGTGCGCGGCCTCACCAGCCTGTTCATCGGCTTCGTCATCGGCATGATCGGCGTCGACCTGCAGACGGGACAGCCGCGCTTCACCTTCGGCATGAACGAACTGCTCGATGGCGTCGATGTCATCATTGCCGCGGTCGGCCTGTTTGCCGTCGGCGAGACGCTCTACATGGCCTCGCGCCGCTATGCCGGCAAGGACGAGATCGTGCCGCTCAAGGGATCGCTCTACATGACAGCGGCCGAATGGGGACGATCGTGGAAGCCATGGCTGCGCGGCGCTTTCATCGGCTTCCCGATCGGCGCCATGCCTGCCGGCGGCGCCGAGATCCCGACCTTCCTGTCCTATGCCATCGAAAAGAAGCTGTCGAAGCACAAGGAGGAGTTCGGCACGGTCGGCGCCATCGAGGGCGTTGCCGGACCGGAAGCCGCCAACAATGCGTCTGCCGCCGGCGTGCTGGTGCCGATGCTCACCCTTGGCCTGCCGACCTCGGCGACCGCCGCAATCATGCTGTCGGCCTTCCAGAGCTACGGCATCAATCCGGGACCGCTGCTGTTGACGACGCAGGCCGATCTGGTCTGGGGCCTGATCGCCAGCCTGTTCATCGCCAACGTCATCCTGGTCGTCCTCAACCTGCCGCTGATCGGGCTGTGGGTACGGCTGTTGAAAATCCCGGCGCCGCAGCTCTATGCCGGCATCCTGGTGTTCGCCACCGTCGGCACCTACGGCATCTCGCAATCGCCGATCGACCTCGTCATCCTCTATCTCCTGGGGGCCGCCGGCTTCCTGATGCGGCGCTTCGATTTCCCGACCGCGCCGGTCATCATCGGCATGATCCTGGGGCCGCTTGCCGAAACGCAGTTCCGCCGGGCGATGACGATCTCGAACGGCGACTGGTCGGTGTTCTACACCCACAAGCTGTCGCTGGTGCTGCTGATCCTTGCCTTCATCGGGCTCGCCGGTCCGCATATCTGGGCCTTCATCGAGCATGGGCGCCGGCGCGGACCCGAGCATGTGCCGGGCGATGCCTGAGCGACCTGGAGCATCATGACCGATCTGCTTGCCGGCATCCGCATTCTCGACCTGACCAATGTGCTGGCGGGCCCTTATTGTGCCTACCAGCTGGCGCTGCTCGGCGCCGATGTCATCAAGGTCGAGACGCCGCAAGGCGGCGATCTGGCGCGCCAGCTCGGCGCCTCGCCGGCGCTCAACGAGGCGGGGATGGGCGCGTCGTTCCTGGCGCAGAATGCCGGCAAGCGATCGGTGGTGCTGGATCTCAAAAGCGAAGCCGACCGCGAACGCTTCCTCGATCTCGTCGCCTCCGCCGATGCGCTGGTCGAGAACTTTCGACCGGGCGTGATGGGGCGGCTGGGGCTTGGCTATGAGGCGCTGAAAGCGGTTCGTCCGGGTCTCGTCTATTGCGCCATATCGGGGTTCGGCCAGACCGGGCCGATGCGCGACAATCCGGCCTACGACCAGATCATCCAGGGGCTGTCCGGCATCATGAGCATCACCGGCACGCCGGAGACCGCACCCTTGCGGGTCGGCTATCCCGTCGCCGACACGCTGGGCGGGCTGGTCGGGGCCTTCGCCATCGCCGCGGCGCTGGTCAAGCAGAAGACCTCGGGCGAGGGCGCGTTTCTCGATGTCTCGATGCTCGAATGCACGCTGTCGGCGCTGGGCTGGCCGGTGTCCAACTATCTGACCGCCGGCGTCGAGCCGCAGCCGATGGGCAATGAGAACATGACGGCTGCGCCCTCCGGCGCGTTTCGCACCGGCGACGGCCTGCTCAACATCGCCGCCAACAAGCAGGAGCAGTTCGTCACGCTTTGCCGGCTGATCGGCCAGCCGGAACTGGCCGACGATCCGCGCTTTGCCGAGCGCGAGACGCGCAAGCAGAACCGCGCTGTGCTGAAGGTGCTGATCGAGACGGCCTTGGCGAGCGCCTCGGCCGCAGCCTGGGAGGAAAAATTCAACCGCGCCGGCGTGCCGGCGGGCCGGGTGCTGACGATCCCCCAAGTGCTTGGCGAGCGCCAGGTGGTCGAGCGCGACATGACCACGCGTTTCCAGGGTCTGCCCGGCATGGCGCAGCCGCTGACCGTGGTGCGCGGCGGCTTCATGGTCGATGGCGCGGCACCCTTGCCGGTCCTGCCGCCGCCTGTGCTGGGCGAGCATATGGACGAGGTTTTTTCCACCCTGCCGCCGCGCGCCAGGAGAAGCGCGTGAGCGAGAGAAAAACCGGCCGCGAACGCGGCGAGGAATGGTGGCAGACCGGCATCATCGAGATGAGCCCCGGCATTATCCGGCTGCGCGGCTATGAAATCCAGGAGCTGATCGGCCGCGTCAGCTTTCCGGCCACGATCTGGCTGATGCTGCGCGGCGAATTGCCGAGCGAGGAGCAGGCGGCGCTGCTCGGCATTGCGCTGGGGGCGGCCGTCGACCACGGGCCGCAGGCGCCGTCGATCGCCATTGCCCGCATGGCCATCACCTGCGGCGTCGGCATCAACAGCGCCATGGCGTCCGCCGTCAACGTGCTGGGTGACGTGCATGGCGGCGCCGGCGAACAGGCGCTGTCCTTCTATGGCGACATTGCCGTGGCACTTGACCAGGGTGTTGCGCTGGACCAAGCCGTAGCCGCACGGCTCGACCGTTTCTTCGCCGAGGAGAAAGGCTATGTGCCGGGATTTGGCCATCGCTTCCACCCGGTCGATCCGCGCGCGCCGCGCCTGATCGCAGTGACGCGCGAGTTTGCCGCGCGCGGCGTCGTCAGCGGACGCTTTGCCGACATCGCCGAGGCCGTCGAATCAGAGGTGGCACGGCGCAAGGGGAAGAAAATACCGCTCAACATCGACGGCGCCACCGCCGTCATCTATGGCGAGCTCGGCTTTCCGCCGCCGTTGACGCGCGGCCTGTTCGTGCTCTCGCGCTCGGTCGGCATCCTGGCGCATGCATGGGAACAGTCGCAGCAAAGCGAGCGCAACAAAGGGCCGCTGCCGCGCGAATGGCTGTGGGCCTATACGGGCACGCCGCTGCGGCCATTTCCCGCTGAGGGGGATGAGGGTCCCGCTGAAGGGGACGAGGGCAAGTGAGGTTGGTCAGGCCGGGTCCGGCACTGCCGGCTGAGGCGGCGCCAGGTTGGCCATCAGCGTCGAGAGATCCGGCTCATCGATGAGCAACGCCGCGTCCTGCGGCTTGAGCCATGCCCGCTGGCGGCTCTTGGCCTCCTGCCAGTTGGCCAGTTCCTCGGACACCTCCAACAGATAGACGACGACGTCGACGCGCACAAAATTGTGCTCCAGCCGTTTCCAGTAGGAATAGCTGCCGGCCGGCGCCTTGCGGGTCTTGCCGAGCACGCCGGCTTCTTCGCGCGCCTCGATGGTGGCGGCCTTGCGCCCGCTCTTGCCTTTCATGGGCCAGCCCTTGGGCACGATGAACCGCTTCGTCGCTCGCGACGTCACCAGCATCACTTCGAAATTGCCTGAAACGTCCAGGCGAAAGGGAATGGCGGCGACCTGGCGAATGCGTTCGCCTCGCCTTGCCTTGCGTACCGCCTTTTTCTTGGTCGTCGCCATGTGCTGAAAATCCGGTCGGCGGGCGCACCGCCGCACGCCGCCTGCAACCCCCTGATATGCCCGCGAGGCAATGAGGCATTTTTAGTAAATAAGTCGACTAAGTAAATCGCAAGCGACCGATATCAACGGCAAACACGCACAATCTGGTTGTTGACGATCTGAATCGGACAAGCTTGCCGGACGACGGGCACTTCGGGGCGCGGCTGCGGCACGATCCGACGGTCCTGCTCGCGATATTGCTGCTGCTGTTGCTGGAACTGCTGCCGCTGCAGGCTGTTGCGCAATTGCTGCAGCTGGTTCTGCTGGATCAGCCGGTTGGCGCTGGGATTGACGGACTGAGCCGCAGCAGATTGCATGATGCCGGCGAGCGTTGCCGCCGCCAGCATTGCCGACATGAGAACTGTCGATAGGCGAAGCGTCGACATCAGTTCATTCCCGTACAGATATAACCTCCTCTCTATATAGGGCGTTCGTCTCGATCTGCCATGGGCCGGTCTGCCATGGGCCGATCTGCCACGGGTTGGCGAAATCCCTGAGGAAGCGGCCCGGCCGCACTTGACAGAAAAGATCGATTGACCGCTCTATCGGGCGCGGATCTCGGCCTCAATCGCGGCTGACTCGAGGCACAATCGGGAGCATATTGATGAAAAGCAGGCAAGTATATTTCGCGGCGCTACTGGGCAGCATCTGTATTCTTGGCCCGGTGGCAGTCGCGGCGCAAACCAAGACCGACAAGGCGGCGCCTGCCGCCGCAGCGCCCGCCCCTGCTGCCGGCCCGACATTGCCTGGCGGCGCCTCGGCGCTGTCCGAGACACATGGCGACTGGACGGTCAATTGCCAGGTAACCGGCACGGCCAAGGTTTGCAGCCTGTCGCATCAGCAGTTCAACAAGCAGTCCAACCAGCGCCTGCTGGCGATCGAGCTGTCGAGCAAGAGCGGCGAGGATGCCGCCGGAACGCTGGCGCTGCCGTTCGGCCTGGC
This sequence comes from Mesorhizobium sp. M0037, assembly GCF_040323635.1. NCBI lineage: Bacteria > Pseudomonadati > Pseudomonadota > Alphaproteobacteria > Hyphomicrobiales > Phyllobacteriaceae > Mesorhizobium > Mesorhizobium sp. M0037. The sequence continues at coordinate 123,816 of NZ_JAMYVB010000019.1, forward strand.
GCTCGCCAAAGGCGTCAGCCTGACCATCGACGACCAGAAGCTGGAAGGCAGCCTGCCGTTCAACACCTGCCAGGCCGTCGGCTGCCTGGTGCCGGTGGCGTTCGATGCCAGCGTCACGCCGCTGCTCAAGGCAGCCACCACGCTGAAGATCGACGCCTTCGCGGCCGACACCGGTCAAGCGGTGAGTTTCACCATCCCGCTCAACGGCTTCGGCGGCGCACTGGCACGGACCGCGGAACTCTCGGCGGACTGAGCAGCGAGCGCGCGGCTACTCAACCTCGCGCAGCCGGTATCCCACCCCGGTTTCGGTGGTGATGTAGCGCGGCTGGTCGGGCGACTTTTCGATCTTCTGCCGGAGCTGGCGGACATAGACCCTGAGATACTGCACGTCGGTCGAATCGCCCCACACCTGCTTCAGAATGAAATGGTGGGTCAGCACCTTGCCGGCATGCTGCACCATAATACGCAATATGTCGTATTCCTTGGGGGAGAGCTTTATCTCCTTGCCTTCGACCTTGACGATGCGCTTGACCAGGTCGACCGAGAGATCGCCGGTCTGAAACACCGGCTTCTCGCCCTGCTGCTGGAATTTGTGGCGCAGCGCGACGCGGATTCTGGCGACCAGTTCGTTCATGCCGAACGGCTTGGTGATGTAGTCGTCAGCGCCGAGTTCGAGCGCCGCGACGATGCCGGCTTCGTCGGTGCGGCTGGACAGGATGACCACGGGCACGTCGAGGCCGTCGTCGCGCCATTTCCGCAGGAGATCGAGGCCACCCATGCCGGGCAGGCCGAGGTCGAGCAGGATCAGATCCGGCTTTTGTGCATCGACGAGTTCGATCGCGGCCCCAGCATTGGGCGCCTCGCTGACCGCATAGCCCTGGCTGCCGAGGCCGACGCGCAGCAGTTTGCGGATCGGCGGCTCGTCATCGACGACCAGTATGCTGACATTGGAATTTGTCATGCCGGATCACCAGATGCTTGCTCGTCCACACCTGATACGTCCGTATCGGACGATTGTACCAACCTCGGCATGCGGATTGTGAAGACTGCGCCCGGGCGATCGCTGCGGTTCGCCGCCATGATCGTGCCGCCCATCGCCTCGATGAAGCCCCGGCAGATCGACAGGCCGAGCCCGGTGCCGGCCTGGACCTGATCGCGCTTGCGCACCCGGTAAAAGCTGTCGAAGACGCGCTCCAGGTCGGCGGGCGGAATGCCCGGTCCCTCATCCATGATCTGCAGCGCGACGGAGCCATTGTCGGCCCAGCCCTGCAGCCGGATTGTCGATCCCTGTGGCGCGTATTTCGCGGCATTGTCGAGCAGATTGAGCAGCATTTGTTCGAACAGCACGGGATCAAGCTTCAGCATCGGCAGGTCGGCCGGAATATCAACCTCGGTCTTGTGCCCGGCAGTGATCTTGCGTGCCCGCTGCAAGGCCGAGCCAACGACATCGCCGACATAGTGCAGGGCGAAATTCGGTTCCATGGCGCCCGATTCAATCTTGGTCATGTCGAGCAGATTGGCGATGAAGCGGTTCAGCCGTTCGGACTCGTCGAGCACGGTGGTCAGCAGCTCGGCCCGATCGTTCTCGGGCAGTGCCGGCGCAAATTCCCTGAGCGTGCCGGCCGCGCCCATGATGGCCGCCAGCGGCGTCTTCAGATCATGCGAGATCGACGTCAGCAGTGCCGAGCGCAAGCGGTCGGCCTCGGCCGCCAGCCTGGCGCGGTCGACATCGGCGACCAGCTGGATGCGCTCGATGGCAACCGCCGCCTGGTCGGCCAGCGCGTCGAGCAGGCGCTGTTGCTCGGGCGTCAGCAGCGGGCCTTGCTTGTCATTGTCGAGGCCGACGACGCCGACGGCCGTGCGTGCGGTGCGCAAGGGCAGGTAGAGCCGTTTTGCCCCGGGCAGGGTATCGGCGCCACGGCCGGCAGCCCGGTTGTGTTCCCAGGCCCAGCGTGCAGCCGCGATGTCGGCCTCGGCCAGCGTGTCGTCGGGGGGATAACCGGCCTTGACGGTGATCGTGCCGTCCTCCGGCAGGAGCAGCACCACGCGCAGCTTCAGCATCGAGGCGATCTGGAAGGCTGTGGCCCACAAAACGTCGTCGAGCGTGCCGGCGCCGGCGAGCTTCTTTGAAAAGAGGTAGATGTCCTCGGTGGCCCGGGCGCGTGAACGGGCGGCGGCTGCCTGACGCTGCACACGCGCCGTCAGATTGCTGGCGATGACGGCAACGACGAGGAAGACGGCGAAGGCAACGATGCTCTCCGGATCGCGGATCGTCATCGTGTAGCGCGGCTCGAGAAAGAAGAAGTTGAAGGCAATGGCGCTGAGGAAACAGGCGTACAGCGCCGGCCACAGGCCAAAGGTCACTGCCGATGTCAGCACCGCCAGCAGAAGCACGCTGGCAAGGTTGCGAACGTCGAGGAACTGATCGAGGACGGCGCTGACGGCAAGCGCGCCGGCGACATAGACGGTCGAGAAAAGATAAGGCCAGATTTGAAATGGCGTCTGCTCGGCCGCCGCCTTGACCCTCGACGTGGCCTCGTTGTCGCGCTCCGTTCCTGAAATGACATGGACGCTGATATCGCCGGCATTGCGGATCAGATCGTAGGTGAGCGAACCCTCGATCAGTTCGCGCCAGCGCGAGCGGGTCGGCCTGCCGACGACGATATGGGTGAAGTTGTTGGCCGTGGCGTGGCGGACGATGTCCTGGGCGACGTTCTGGCCCGGAATGGTCGTCACCTCGGCGCCGAGCTGCTCGGCCAGGCGCAAGAGCGTGGCCAGCTGGTCCTTGTCTTCCTCCGACATGGCGGCCGAACGCGGCGTGTCGACATGCAGCGCCGTCCACGGTGCGCGCAGCCGGTCGGCCAGCCGGCGCGCATAGCGGACACGAGACGCTCCGCCCGGACGCGCATCGACGCAGACGAGCACCCTTTCGCCCGCCGCCCAAGGGCCGGGAATCGCGTGCGACTGCATGTGGTTGAGCAACTGCTCGTCGACGCGCTGGGCGGTACGGCGCAGCGCCAATTCCCGAAGCGCGGTCAGATTGCCCGGCGAGAAATAGTTTTCGACTGCGCGCTGGGCAGTGTTGGGGAAATAGACCTTTCCCTCTTTCAGCCGCTTGATCAGGTCGTCGGGCGTGAGGTCGATGATCTCGATGTCGTCGGCCTGGTCGATGATGGAGTCCGGGACCGTTTCGCGCACCCTGACGCGGGTGATCTGTGCCACGACGTCATTCAGGCTCTCGACATGCTGGATGTTGAGCGTGGTGTAGACATCGATGCCGCGCGTCAGGATTTCCTGGACGTCGAGATAGCGCTTGGGGTGGCGGCTGCCTGGCGCATTGGTGTGGGCGAGTTCGTCGACGAGCACCAGCGCCGGCCGGCGGGCGAGAATGGCATCGATGTCCATCTCGTCCAGCACGCGGCCTCTGTAGTCGACCTTCTGGCGCGGGATCACCTCGTAGCCTTCGACCAGCGCCAGTGTTTCCTTGCGGCCGTGGGTCTCCACGACGCCGACCACTACGTCGACGCCGTCAGCCAGCCTGGCGCGGCCGGCCATCAGCATTTCATAGGTCTTGCCGACGCCGGGGGCAGCGCCGAGAAATATCCGCAGACGGCCGCGCTCTTCCCGTTCCGCATGCTCGAGCAGCGCGTCCGGAGAGGGTCTGGTATCGTTGCTTCTGGCGTCCGGCATCAGGCTCGATCATGAACGGCGCCGAGGATCGTGTCGATCCCCGGCCCCTGGCTTCAGAGATTGTCTCTCACTGCTTGGTATCGTCCAGTGCCAGGTTGAGCGCCAGCACATTGACGACCGGCTCGCCGAGGAAGCCGAGTTCGCGGCCTTCGACATGGCTGTCGACAAGCGCCTTGACCTTGGCTTCGTCGAAGCCCCTGGCCTTGGCCACCCGAGCGACCTGGAAATAGGCGGCGTCCGGGCTGATAGCGGGGTCGAGGCCGCTGCCGGACGTCGTCACCAGATCCATCGGCACCGGCTGGTTCGGGTTCTCCGCCTTCAGCTTTGCAACATCGCCCTTGATGCGGTCGATCAGCTTGGGGTTGGTTGGACCGAGATTGGAGCCGCTGGACGCTGCGGCGTTGTATCCGTCGCCGGCAGCCGAGGGGCGGCCATGGAAATACTTGTCGTCGGCAAAGCCCTGGCCGATCAGTTCGGAGCCGATGACCGTGCCGTTTTTCTCGATCAAGCTGCCATTGGCCTGGTGCGGAAACAGCGCCTGGGCGATGCCGGTCATGCCCAGGGGATAGATCAGGCCGGTCAAAACGGTGAAAAAGACGATCATGATAACAGCGGGTCTTATCTGAGTGAGCATGGACGTATTTCCTTAAGCGAGGCCGAGGCCGGTGACGATCATGTCGATCGCCTTGATGCCGACGAAGGGAACGATGATGCCGCCGAGGCCGTAGACCAGCAGGTTGCGGCTGAGCAGCGCGCCGGCGCCGATGGCGCGGTATTTGACGCCTTTAAGCGACAGCGGGATCAGAGCGATGATGATCAGCGCGTTGAAGATGATGGCCGACAGGATGGCGCTCTGCGGCGTCGCCAGATGCATGATGTTGAGCGCTTGCAGGGGGCCGATTGTATGTCCCGGCGCAACGTAGAAGACGGCAAACATGGCCGGGATGATGGCGAAGTATTTGGCGACGTCGTTGGCGATCGAGAAGGTCGTCAGCGAGCCGCGCGTCATCAGCAGCGCCTTGCCGATCTCGACGATCTCGATCAGCTTGGTCGGGTCACTATCGAGGTCGATCATGTTGCCGGCCTCGCGGGCGGCAACCGTGCCGGTGTTCATGGCGACGCCGACATCGGCCTGCGCCAAGGCCGGCGCGTCGTTGGTGCCGTCACCGCACATGGCGACCAGCTTGCCCTTGGCCTGTTCGTCGCGGATCAGCTTCAGCTTGTCCTCGGGCGTGGCCTGGGCGAGGAAATCGTCGACGCCGGCTTCGGCTGCGATCGCCGCCGCAGTCATCGGATTGTCGCCGGTGATCATCACGGTGCGGATGCCCATTTTGCGCAGTTCGGCAAAGCGCTCGCGGATACCACCCTTGACGATGTCCTTGAGGTGGACGACGCCGAGCAGGCGGCCGTCACGCTCGACGGCCAGCGGCGTGCCGCCCGACTTGGCGATCTCGTCGGCGATCGCCTGGAGATCCTTGACGGTGTCGCTGCCGGGGCGCGTGCCGTGAGTGGCCGATGTCGACTGGCTGACATAGGCGAGAACCGAATCGACGGCGCCCTTGCGCACCGACGAGCCATCGATGTCGACGCCGCTCATCCGGGTCTGCGCGGTGAAGGGCACGAAGCTGGCATGCAAGGTTGCCATGTCACGGGCGCGGATGGCGTATTTCTCCTTGGCCAGCACGACGATCGAGCGTCCCTCAGGCGTCTCGTCGGCGAGCGAGGCGAGCTGCGCGGCATCGGCCAGTTCCTGTTCGGTGACGCCCTTGACCGGCCGAAATTCGGTGGCCTGGCGGTTGCCGAGCGTGATGGTGCCGGTCTTGTCGAGCAAAAGCGTATCGACGTCGCCCGCCGCTTCGACGGCACGGCCGGACATGGCCAGCACGTTGAAGCGCACCAGGCGGTCCATGCCGGCAATGCCGATGGCCGACAGCAGGGCGCCGATGGTGGTCGGGATCAAGGTGACGAACAGCGCGACCAGCACCGTCACCGGGATATAGCCGCCGGAATAGGAGGCAAAGCTCGGGATCGTGGCGGTGGCCAGCACGAAGATCAGCGTCATGCCGACGAGCAGGATGTTGAGCGCGATCTCGTTGGGCGTCTTCTGGCGCGAGGCACCCTCGACCAGCGAGATCATGCGGTCGAGGAAGGTGTGGCCGGAGGCGGCTGATATGCGCACGCGAATCCAGTCGGACAGAACCTGCGTGCCGCCGGTGACCGCCGAACGGTCGCCGCCGGATTCGCGAATGACGGGTGCGGACTCGCCGGTGATTGCCGCCTCGTTGACCGAGGCCACGCCTTCGATCACTTCACCGTCGGACGGGATGATGTCGCCGGCTTCGACCAGCACGATGTCGCCAACCTTCAGGCTGGTGCCGGGCACCAGCTTGAACCTGGAGCGGTCTTCGCCGGCAAGCAGCTTGGCCTGGGTTTCGGTGCGCGCCTTGCGCAGCGAATCGGCCTGCGCCTTGCCGCGGCCTTCGGCGACGGCCTCGGCGAAGTTGGCGAACAGCACGGTGAACCACAGCCAGATGATGATCTGCAGCGTAAAGCCGAAATCGCCGCCGCCGGTGACGAGATCCTTGACGAACAGGACCGTGGTAAGAAGCGAGACGATGCCGACGACGAACATCACCGGGTTCCTGACCAGCGTGCGGGGGTCGAGTTTCCTGAAGGCGCCGCCGATGGCCGGCCACAGGATGCGGGCATCCATGATGACCGCGGATTTGGACTGGCTCATTTGATGGCTCCAGAATCTGAACTGTTGGCCGGCACCGACCGATCGGATGCCGAAAAGAGGGGCGGCGGACCATAGGCCAGCAGCCAGATCACGATCATGACTGCCGCGAGGCCGAGGAAGGTAGATACGCTGGGGAAGGGAGGGGCGTTTCCTCCCCCTCATTGCCGGCTCGTGGGCCGGCTCGCGGCCGGGCCTTCATGCGTTTCGGGTAGAACCAGGACATGACAAGCCTCAGAATGTCTGGCCGTTGATGGCAGCCAGGTGCTCGACGATCGGTCCGATCGCCAGTGCCGGGAAGAAGGTCAGGCCGACGACGATCAGGATGACGCCGACGAGCAGGCCGACGAACAGCGGGCCGTCGGTCGGGAAGGTGCCGGCGGAAGCCGGAACCGTCTTCTTCGTCGCTAGCGAGCCGGCAATGGCAAGCGCTGGAATGATGACGAAGAAGCGACCCACCCACATGGAGATGCCGAGCGTGATGTTGTACCAGGGCGTGTTGCCGGAAAGGCCGCCAAAGGCCGAGCCGTTGTTGGCCGCCGCCGAAGTGTAGGCATAAAGAACCTCGGAGAAGCCATGCGGACCGCCATTGGCCATCGAGGCGACGGCGCTTGGCAGCACGACCGCTATTGCCGTGAAGACCAGCATGACCAGCGGCAGAGCTAGGATGGCGAGCATTGCCATCTTGACCTCCTTGGCCTCGATCTTCTTGCCGAGATATTCGGGCGTGCGGCCAACCATCAGGCCGGCGACGAACACGGTGATGACGATGAACATGACGATGCCGTAGAAGCCGGCGCCGACGCCGCCGACGATGACTTCGCCGAGCTGCATGTTGAGCATCGGGACCAGGCCGCCAAGTGCTGTGAACGAGTCATGCATGGCGTTCACCGCACCGCAGCTCGCAGCCGTGGTGATGACGGCGAATAGTGCCGAAGCGGCAATGCCGAAGCGGCTCTCCTTGCCTTCCATGTTGGCGCCGTCGACGCCCAGCGCATGGACCAGCGGATTGCCCGCGGCTTCCGCCCAGTAGCAGATAACGACGCCAGCGATGAACAGCACACCCATCGTGGCCAGGATCGCCCAGCCCTGGCGCTGGTTGCCGACCATGCGGCCGAAGACGTTGGTGAGTGCAGCACCCAGCGCGAAGATCGTCACCATCTGGATCATGTTGGAGATGGCGTCGGGGTTTTCGAAAGGATGCGCCGCATTGGCGTTGAAGAAGCCGCCGCCATTGGTGCCAATCATCTTGATGGCGACCTGCGAGGCGACCGGCCCAAGGGCGAGCGTCTGCTTGGCGCCCTCCAGCGTGGTGGCGTCGACATAAGGCCCGAGCGTCTGCGGCATGCCGAGCCAGACATAGACGAGGGTGAGCACGATGCTGAGCGGCAGCAGGATGTAGAGCGTGCAGCGGGTCATATCGACCCAGAAATTGCCGATCGATTTTGCCGAGGCGCGGGCGAAGCCGCGGATCAGCGCCACCGCAATGGCAATGCCGACGGCGGCCGACATGAAGTTCTGCACGGTGAGGCCGGCCATTTGCACGAGATAGGACATCGTGCTTTCGCCGCCGTAATTCTGCCAGTTGGTGTTGGTGACGAAGCTGACGGCGGTGTTGAAGGCGAGATTGGGCTCAACCGATGCCATCCCGGCCGGATTGTAAGGCAGGACGCCCTGCAGGCGTTGCACAAAGTACAGCACCAGGAAACTGGCAAGGCTGAAGAAGATGATTCCTGCCGCGTAGGTCGTCCAGTGCTGCTCCTCGAGCTCGCTGGTTCCCGAAATGCGGTAGAGGCCGCGCTCAACGGGCCCGAGTATGGGCGAGAGAAAGGTGCGATCGCCATTGAAGACGCGGTACATGTAGCCGCCGAGCGGCTTCACTAGCAAAACGACGATCCCGCAATAAACCAGGATCTGTATCCATCCGTTGAGTGTCATGGCTTTCCGTGCCTTGCTTCAGAAGCGTTCTGGGCGAACGAGGGCGTATGTGAGGTAGACGAGCAGGAACAAGGTCACGCCGCCACCGAGGATGTAATCGACAAACATGTTGCGATCCTTCCGCTTAAAGAGCGTCGCAGGCTTTGATGTAGGCGAGGGAAAGGGCGAAAAACAAAACCTCGATCCCGATGACGACAATGTCCATTGTGTTGGTCCTTGCTTGTACTTGGCGCCAGTTGCTGGCAGGCCGTAAATTCCATGAGAACGACCCGCCGTAGCTTCGAAGGCTACGGCGTCCGGAGCGTTTTGCTCGTGGTGGAATATGGACCCGATCGCCATAAAGGTTCGAGACGGGGCCGGGAGGAAAGATATAAAATTCCTATAAAGATTTCCGGGAGATGGCTCCGTTCCGGGCCGCTAGAAACCGACGCCATGATATCGCGACCCCTCTTGCGGCGCCGCCGTCTTTCGAAACAATGGGAACGCAAAACGAGGGAAAAACAGATGCTCGACATGGCACCATCGAAACAGGCGGCGACATGGCTTTGCGCGCTTGCACGAGCGCTGGAAGCTGATGACGCCGAGGCGGCCGCCAACCTGTTCGTCGAGGATTGCTACTGGCGCGATCTGCTGGCTTTCACCTGGAACATCACCACGATGGAAGGCCGCGGTGCGATCCGCGACATGCTGCAAGCGACGCTGGCGGAAGCGAAGCCCTCACACTGGACGCTGTCCGGCGAGGCGACCTCGGATGAGGGCACCGTCGAGGCCTGGTTCACGTTCGAAACGTCGGTCGCGCGGGGCGAAGGGATTGTGCGCCTCACGGACGGCCGCTGCCGGACCTTGTTCACGGCGGTGCGGGAGCTCAAAGGGTTCGAGGAGAAAAAGGGACCGGCGCGGCCGCTCGGCATCCGCCACAAGGCCGACCCTGCACGCGAGACATGGGCGGAGGCGCGGGCGCGCGAGACGCGCGATCTCGGCGCCACTGAGCAGCCCTATTGCCTGGTGATCGGCGGCGGGCAGGGCGGCATCATGCTCGGCGCGCGGCTGAGGCAGCTCGGTGTGCCCACCATCATCATCGAGAAAAATGCGCGCCCCGGCGATTCCTGGCGCAACCGTTATCGCTCGCTCGTGCTCCACGATCCGGTCTGGTACGACCATCTGCCCTACATTCCGTTCCCGGAGAACTGGCCGGTGTTCACGCCCAAGGACAAGATGGGCGACTGGCTGGAGATGTACACCAGGGTGATGGAGCTCAACTACTGGGTCGCCACCAAATGCGTCAGCGCCAGCTATGACGAGGCCGAGAAGGTGTGGACTGTGGTGGTCGACCGCGTCGGCCGGCATATTACGCTGAAGCCTAGGCACATTGTCTTTGCCACCGGCGCCTATGGCCCGCCGCGGCAGATCGCGTTGCCCGGCGCCGAGACCTTCAAAGGCGAGCTGCTGCACTCCAGCCAGTATGCCAGCGGCGAGAAATTCCGCGGCAAAAAGGTCGCGGTCATCGGCGCGGCAAGCTCCGGGCACGATGTCAGCGTCGATCTCTGGGAGAGCGGCGCCGATGTCACCATGATCCAGCGCTCGCCGACGACAGTGGTGAAATCCGACACGCTGATGGAGGTCGGCTTCGAGATCTTTTCAGAGAATGCGCTGGCGCGCGGCATCACCACTGACAGAGCCGACCTGATCGTCGCGTCGACGCCGTTCGCGCTGGTGCCCAAGGGCCAGCGAGATCTGTACGAAGTTATCAAGGCGCGCGATGCGTCCTTCTACGACCGGCTGCGCGCCGCCGGCTTCGCCATCGATTTCGGCGAGGACGAGACCGGGCTGTTGATGAAGGCCTACCGCACCGGCTCCGGCTACTACATCGATGTCGGCGCCTGCGAACTGATCATCAATGGCGAGATCAAAGTGAAGAGCGGCGTCGGCATCAGTTCATTGACGCAGACCGGCATCCTGTTCGACGACCGCAGCGAGCTGGCCGTCGATGCGATCGTCGCCTGCACCGGCTACCAGTCGATGAACGAGACCTTGGCAGCCATCGTCTCGCGTGAGGTCGCCGACAAGGTCGGGCCATGCTGGGGCCTCGGCTCCGGCGTCAAGGGCGATCCCGGTCCTTGGCAAGGCGAGCTGCGCAACATGTGGAAGCCGACGGCGCAGGACGCCCTGTGGTTCCACGGCGGCAATCTGGCGCTGTCACGGTTTTACTCGAAATATGTGGCGCTGCAGATCAAGGCGCGGATGGAAGGGATTGCGACGCCGGTGTTTGGGGCGGTGAGTAATTCGGGGTAAGGTTCGACCCCCACTCCGTCGAGCTTAGCGCGACACCTCTCCCCCGATCGACGGGGGAGAGGAATGGCGCGAAGCGATTCCAGCTGGCGTGTCCAGCCGATAGATGGGTAACACTTTGAACCGGATACATAGGTGACACTTCTCTCCCCCTATGCGTCCGCCGCAGCGCCAAGC